>NZ_JAPTFQ010000074.1:0-24297 GCF_030985535.1 Stenotrophomonas sp. Sm2128 | reverse complement strand
TCGCCTACGGATACCGAGACGACGCCTATTTCTTCCTCAAAATCCGTGCAGCCTTCCCCGGACTTGGGTGAAGAACCTTTTTTTTGTGCCAGGAGAAGCTCAGTGCCGCCACCGGTCGCTTCGCGCCGGCTTCTGTAAAAGCGGTGGTGGGCAAAGAGCAGATGACGCCTTCGGCGCGAGAAGTGATGTTAGGAAAAACTGCGGCCTTAGCCCCGCAGTTTTTACCTTTAGTCAAGATTTTGTCCGCTACAACCGTGGACAAATTTACAGGGCGATCTACCTTGAATTTGTGGATAGGCAATCGCGCCTTCCGAAAACCATCAAGGAAATCGACATGAAAATTCATCACCTCGTCAGCGACGGCAACCAAGCGGTCGCCATCACGCAATCGGCTTCGAGTGGCGGTGGCTACGCGCACCCGGTGAAGCTCTCCGCCATTCGCTTCAACGTGAAAGACGCCGAAGCGGTGCTCCAAGAACTCAGCAAGTCTGGCCATCGTCATGAGAAGACGTTCGAAGTGATCGAGCGTTGGGACGCCGATGCTCGCAACCAAGGACCAAAGTCGAAGTTCGGTCGAACCCTTGCCGCCCTTGTGGACGAAGCGCGGGATCACCTGGAGGCGCAGGTTATCTACGAAGCCAAAGGCATGGAAGAGGGCACCGTGCGTGCGATCAACGCCGCGGCGAAACAAGCCAGGCTTTCGCAGGTCCTTCCTGCTGTAGGCGGTCCGAGCATGGTCATCGGTGGGCAGGTCTGGAACCGACGGCAAGAGGCGCACAGCGAAGCTCCGGCGGCTGTTCTCGGAGCTCCCCGTCAGCGCGTGCGCCTGTAACCGCCGATCACCCACCAGTAAAAATCAGGAGATTCGACATGAACGTTCAAATTGCGGAAGCCATGAACAAAGCCAAAGACGACGCGGACCGCTACGGAATCCTTGCAGGGTTCGCCTCCTGCAACCGGGCCCTGCTTGAGAAGGGGGCCGCGCAAGAACTGGTGGACGCCTTGTATTTCGCCGGCGCTGCGATCAACCGTTGGCGTGCCATCGCGGTGGTCCGAGAGGCGGCTGCCAAGCCGTTGGACGCGGCGTCCTAAGCCGGAGCGCGACGTGCTTCAACCTGTCCCTTCCCCAAAACTTGTCACCCTTCCGTCCTCCCGGGGCTACTCCCGTGATTTGGAGCGCTTGCAGGCGGCCGCCGCGCGCGCGCAGGTCACCCGAAACGAGGCCGTGCGCCAAGTGCTCGCCATGTATGCCGCCAAACCTTACCCACTGAGCAAGCGTCGGCTGGGTGGGGAACGGGACGTGCGGCTGGCCTACCTTCCGCTGCAGCGCAGCGTCTTGGAGGCGGTGGAGCAGGGCGCGGTGAACGCTGGGATTTCCACCGCAGAAGCGGTGCGCCAGATCATCCGAGACTACGTCCAAGGACATCTCATTCGGAACCAGGTTCGGGGCAGCCGCCATGGCTGACCGCCACCCACCACCGCCAGGAAGTCCGAGCGCTGAGCTGATTCACGCGTGCGTCGAGGGAAGCCTTTTCGGCGCTCTACAGGCCCTGCGGCAGGGCGCCAACCCCAACGCGTGGCGCCTCAACGAAGGTCCCGCGCTCCATTCCGCACTTGCCTGGCCCCGCATCGTCGAAGCCCTCCTGCAAGCTGGTGCGCACCCTCAAGAGAGGAACCACTGGTGCGAGCGCCCGCTGGAAAAGCTGGCGGCGGACTACCAGCTGAGCGACGACGCCGACGAGCGCAGCCGACTTGAACAGACGGCGTTGCTGCTGTTGCGGCTGGGCGGCAACCCTCACCGGGGCAGCCCGTTCTGGAACACGCCATCGCTGAAGGCGGCGATGCCGCACGTGGTGGCCACGGTGGAAGCCGAACAACGTGCTGTCCACCTGGAGCATGCATGGGCAGCCCGGGGAAGTGTCAGTGCAAAGCGGGCAAGGCTGTAGAGCCAACGGCCCAACGCCGCCACCGGTCGCTGCGCGCCGGCATCTGTAGAAGCAGCGGTGGAAAAGAGCAGGTGACGCCTTCGGCGCGAGAAGGGATGTTAGGAATAACTGCGGCCTTAGCTCCGCAGTTTTTACTTTTTGTCAAGATTCTGTCCACTACAACCGTGGACAAATTTCCAGGGCGGTCTACGTTGGGATCAGGAAGAACGCAACGCTCTACCCACCGACTGGAACCGCCGACATGACCCTTTCTCTTCTCGCCATCGCTGCCCCCATTGCCCTTCCTTTCAGCGTTAGGTTGGCCCAGCGCCTTGAACGCTGCATCGATCGTGCCCTTTGGGCGCACTGAGGGAAACGCCATGACCACGCGTGCCGCCCGCCACCGCTATTACGCATACGAGCGCCGCGATGGTTCTGTGTGTTACCTGCCAAAACTGTTGCACGAGGGGATTCAGCGCTACCCACGAACGATTGCGCACTACCACCTGGTGCAGTGGCTGGGAGTGTCCAAGTTGCTCAGCAAAGACGAATACAAGCAAATGGCGTGGCTGGGTTCACAGCGGGGCACGCTCCGAAACACCCATGATTCAACGCAGGCTCGTCTCACCGGCTGACACCCAGGCAGGGCAAAATGGCTTCATGACCCACGCTGCCCCTCCATCCACCCTTCAGGCTCCGGCCTACGGCCTGCTGCTCGGCCACACCGAGTGCCATTTCTGCCACGCCCCGACCCCCACCGCCGCGATCTGGGTGCCCTCGTTCGAGGAGCACGACGACGAGGGTCTGGTGGATCAGGGGGAGGGTGCCGTGTTGCGCTACATCGAGCGTTTGGACGAGGACACTGTCGCTTTCGTGGCGGGCCACGCGCCCTGGCTTCGTTTCGCCACTACTCGAACGTCAGGGCAAACCTACCTGGCCCATCACTGCACCACCTGTGGGGCCCTTCAAGGGGACCACTTCGTGTTCTCGCCGGATGGTCCTTACTGGCCCCAGAGCGACGTCGAGCTTGCACGCCTGACGTTTGTCCAGGGCCTTGGCCCGCTCACCGCCCAAGCATCGGCAGGGCAGAGCACCTGGATGGACCGGGTCCCTCTGGCCTGCGCCCAGGCCTGACGGTATTCCCAAGTTCAACGCCGAATCGGTGTGCCGCCCGCGGCACCTCATTCAAGCCCTGTGCGCTGCGCGCGGCCCCAACGCCCGGCTTCTCCGGTCAAAGGCCATTCCAGGGCCCGTGTCCTCGCTTCGCTGCGGGCCGCGCCAGCCCTTCCATTTCCTCCCTTGACCGCGCCGAGCGGTGGGGCGGTGGGTTTCCCATTCCAAGACATCCGCACCGGATGCCCTGGACCGGGCCATTACTCACCAAGCGAGGAAACAACATGTTCGAGCCTTCCGACCTCATCCATTCCTACACCCGCGCCCAGGCGATCGAGGACGGCGTCTTGGTGGACGTGTCCGACGTGGCCAAAGAAGCCGGTTTCAAGTTGCCCGTGGCCATCACCCGCGCTGCGTGGGCACGCTACGTGGAAGTGCCCGCGGGACTGGAGGTGCGCGGCCAGTCGGTGGACGGCCGGCTCTGGGATGTGCTTTTTATGCTCCACGTCGCCATCAAGCGGCATCAGGGCAACGGTTCGGAGATCCACTACCAGCTCCACGTGGCTCTGTCCGACGCCGGCGACTGGTTGTCAAACGAAGCCCACCCGGAGGCCGGGTCTGGCCTGACGCGGTCGACCCATCGCCTTGTCACCTTGAAAGCACTGTGTGGGCCCGGGGACGCCCTGGAGCCGGTGGTCACCATCATGCTGCCCAACGAGGATTGAGAAGGGAGGGGGCAGGACATCGGCCCCCATCGTTTTCCCGTGCTGGTCCCGCCGCTACCATGGCGAGACGACAAGGGAGGAGTAGAGGATGGAAAAGTTCGATTGGTCGAAGGTGGAGTTTGCACGCACACCCTGGCGGAGCCGGGTTATCCCGGACGCGCTGCCCATCCTCATCCGGTGGGCGCAGGAGGGCGAAGCTCATTCCTACAGCGACCTGGCCCAAGAGCTGCACGACACCTTCGGACACGAGATCAAACCCCGCAAAGACCTCTACGGCACCGTCGCCGGGGGAGTGGCCCAGGCCCTGCAGTGGCTCAGCGAGCAGTGGAAGGAACCCATCCCGCCCCTCCACGCAATCGTCGTCAACAAGAACACGAAACACCCTGGCGAGGGGGCGATCACCATCTCGCCAGCTTACTTCGCGGGGAAGAAGCTGGACACCGAGGAAGAGCGCCGTGCGCACTTGCGAGAGGCGATGGAAGACGTTTTCACCTATCCCAATTGGGACCGGGTCGCCCGCGCTCTGGGAGCCACCATGCTGACCCCGTCCGCCGGGGCGGTTGAAGAGGTGGCAGCGGATGCGCCTCTTCCCCTTCCTAAAGTCCAGGAGGGGGGGCGGCCAGAGAGCGACGAGCACAAAGCGTTGAAGGCGTGGGTGGCCAGCCATCCCGAAGAGTTCGTGGACTTTGGGTGCTTCCCCATGGGGAGCAACGAGAAGTTGTTGAGCTCGGGTGACCGACTGGACGCGCATTTCGATAACGGAAGACATCGCCTGGCGGTGGAAGTTAAAACCAGCAAGTGCTCGGAGGACGAACTCCAGCGAGGCGTCTATCAAGCGGTGAAATACCGCGCCGTTCTCCGGGCCGAGCAGAAGGCCATCCGCCACGTGCCCAACGGGGAGACGGTGCTGGTGTCCACGCGCGCTCCGAACGCGGAAACCCGTGCGCTCATCAAGCGGCTGCAGGTGCGTTTCCAGCAGGTGCCGCTGGAGGCGGAGCAAGAATGAAGCCTGAGGAACTGGAACAACGTATTCGCCAAATCGATGGATTCGTTCGGGTGCTCACGCAGGAGTGCCACATCCTCGACGAGCGCCGGCACATTTTGTCCCCACTCATTCAAGACCCCGCGATCCAGGCAGGGCTCAAAGCCAAATTGGATAAGACCCCCGGCGCCAATGCGTGGAACCACTTGGCTCCGCTTCTTGGGCAAGACCTGGTGCGCGATCAGTCACGGCTTTTTCTGGACAACGATCTCAGGTCGGGTAGCCTGACCAACCTGTGGAGAAAGCTGCAAGGGTTCTACCCCGAAATCACGGACGGTTGTAAAAGGGCTGAGAACTTCTGGTCTTGCCTGGCGACCCTTCGTCGCATCCTCGGGTTGTGGAACCGCTCGATGTATTCGAACACATCCGCCCTCGCGGCATCGAGCGTTGGGTAGGTCATGCGGTAGACCCGCTCGCGCTTGAGCAGGCCGAAGAAGCCTTCGCACGCGGCGTTGTCACCGCAGTGGCCCACCGCGCTCATCGAGCACACCAAGCCGTTGGCCGCCAGGTAACGCTGGTAGTCGCCGCTTCGGAACTGGCTGCCACGGTCGGAGTGCAGGATCAGTGGATGGCTGCCTTGGCGCTGCCAGACCGCCATCTGCACGGCCCTGATCACCATCTGACGATCCTGACGATGATGCATTGACCACCCCACCACCCGCTGGTCAAACAGGTCCAGCACGATGCACAGATACAGCTTGCCTTGCCGGGTCTTGAGCTCGGTGATGTCGGTGACCCACCTGGTCTCCGGCTCCAACGCGGTGAAGTCCCGCTCCAGCAGGTTGCGCACACCCGGCGGCGTCAGCGCCGGCTTGCCGCGCTGGCCTCGCCGCTTCGGTCGCGGCCAACCCTGCAGGCCATCGGTCGCCATCAGACGCGCCACCCGGTTCAGGCTCGCCGTCTCGCCTTCCTCGGCAAGGTCTTCATGCATCCGGCCGGCGCCCAATGTGCCCCGGCTGTCCTCATGCAACTCACGGATCCGGCCGAGCAAGCGCTGGTTGTCGCGCTCCCGGGCACTGGGCAAGCGCTTACTCCAGTCGTAGTAACCGCTGGCCGAGACCCGCAGGCAACGACACATCAGTCGCACTGGAAACTCATCGCGGCAACGTTCGATCACCTGATACCTCAGGATGATCCCTTGGCAAAGAACGTCGCCGCTTCTCGCAAAAAATCCCGCTCCTTCTTCACCCGGGCCAGCTCGCGCTTGAGCCGCGCCAGTTCCTCGTCCCGGGGCGTCCCGGTGCCACCGAAGGCCACCTGGCCCCGGCTCTGGGCCTCCCGCTTCCAGCGGGTCAGCAATGCATCCCGGATCCCCAGCTCCCGGGCCACCTGGGCACAGCTGACGCCCGGCTGGCTGGCCTGCTCAACCGCACCGCGCTTGAACTCGGTGCTGAACTTCCTTCGCTTCGACATGAACACTCCTCATGGCCTTGATCGGCCTTCTCGTAAGTGTCCGTGAAAACGGGGGTGAACCCCCTTCTGACCCCACCTTGAGGTCGGCACTGGTGCCGACCGGCACGGCCGGCGGGCGCTTGAAACCGACGCCGATCTTGAGCACAGCGATGTCGTGCGCGGGGCTCGTCCCCACCAGTGCGGCCTGGTAGTCGCGGCCGTCGGCCAGTTTGACGGTGGCTTCGGACGCGCCCTGGATGACGTGGAAGTTAGTGACGACGTGGCCGGCGTCGTCCCAGATGAAGCCCGAGCCAGTGCCGCGCGGCACGGAGAAGACGTTGCGCGTCCAGACATCGCGTACCAATTGTGCGGTAGTGATGTAGACCACCGAGGCGCGCGATTTCTCGAACAGTTCGATGGTGGCTTTCTCGTCCGCCGCCAGATCGCCACGCGCCGTCACAGTGCGTTCTGCCGCCTCGCGCGGACTGAACCAGGCCTCGATGGCGGGCAGGAACTGCCACAGCAGCATGAGCGCGGCAATACAGGCGGTGATGAAGAGCCAGCGCCGGACGAAGTGGTCCGGCGCGGGACGTTGGTACGGGTCGGGGTAGGCCATGAGAAGTCTCCTGTTGATAGGCAATCAGCGCCACAGCCCGCTCGGGCGCCAGCGCGGTGGGCGCGGCGTCAAAGCGGATTCCGGCAAGAAATGGGGCGCGTGGAGTGGCAACGCTGATGCTGGCCCAGCCGCCAACGTCAGTAGGCGTGAGATGCGTTCTTGCGTGGCCGGATGCGTGCGCAACCAGAAGGGTTCGGGATTGCCCCATCCCGGCCACAACCAGGCGCGCCAGGAGCGGCTGACCCGCTCGACTTTCGCCAGCGCGGACGCAAGCCCCTGCGGGTCGCCAGTCAGTTCCGCAGCGAGGCGGTCAGCGTCGAACTCACGCACGCGAGACAAGCCGAGCTGTGCGAGCAGGGCCAGCTGGGGCGATGCGGCCAATAACAATAAACCAGGCCAATAGACCTCCGCCGCGCCAACCAGCAGCGCGGGCAGGTTGAGCAGGATCGCGATTTGTCCCATGAGGGCCAGCAGGCTCGTGAGGCGACTGACGGAATCCGCCAGCCTCATGACGCGCAGATCCTCATTGGTGATGTGCGCGATCTCGTGCGCGAGCACACCCGCCAGCTCGCGTGGGCCAGGCGGCGCAGCAAGCCATCGGTGAGGGCGATCGATGCCTCCTGCTTCGATCCGGTGGCGAAGGCGTTGACGACGGCACTGGGCACGTAGTGCGGTGCGGCACCGGCGTTGCGGGCAAACCGGCACGGGCGGGCAGCTCGCGCAACAGGGTCGACATCTCGTGGGCTTCTTGCGGGTGCAAGGCCCGTACGCGGTACAGGCGCAAGCTCAGCGCCGACGCGGCTACCGGTTCCAGCAGCAACGCACCTGCAACGGCAAACAGCGCGAGCCACAGGCCGCCTTCCCCAAACGGCAGTCTCCCTGCTGCGGCTGCGATGCCGACCAGGGTCAGGACCAACAGCCCGGTCTGCAGGCGGTTGAGCCAGCGGTGTTGCAACAGCGCCGTGCGCGGATCACTGGGATGATGACGGGTCATGCTCAGAGGTCTCGGCGGCGCGGTCGCCGCGCTTGCGCAGCAGCCAGTAGGTCGCACCCAGAGCCAGCGTGGCGCCTGCCAGCGCGGCTATCTTTGCGGGGCTCGCCTCGGGCTCGAGGATCACGAACTTGCGCGCCAGCGCGATCAGGCCGATGAGGATCACGGTCTTGACCTGGATGATGCTGTCCCGACGCAGCGCCACGCGCACAATGGAATGCTTGAATTCCATCGCGATCAAGAGCGTCATGATCATGCCGAACACACTCTGGAATACCTTGTGATCCAGGGGATTGAAGGCATCGAGGACCAGCAGCGTGAAGACGATGGCGATGAGCTGGAACAGCGACACCACGATGATGACGGCAATTACCGCCGACAGAACGAGGGCGACGACCTGCTCGAAGCGCTCGTATAAACTCATGATGGCCCATTGGTCACTGAACACCTGAAATGGATTGCGGCCTGTTGACTTCATGCAGATGGACTCCCTGCGACATTGCCGCTGTCGAGACGGCGGCGCATCGCACTGATGTTTCGTTCGACGAGCTCGGCCGACATGCCAAGCGACGACATCACTTGTTCCGCCAGCCCAAGGCCTGCGGCAAAGGATTGCTGGTACACACGCACGTTGGGCGTGGCGCGAAATGCATCGGCCGCGGTCGTTCTTCCGCATGACACCCACAAGGTCAGCGCCGGACGGCGCTCGGCAATCGCCTGGGCGATGCGCAGCACTTGCTGGGCATGGGCGAACGTGAGCACCACCAGACGCGCTTGTGCCAACCCGGCAGCCAGCAGGGTATCGGGCCGACTCGCATCGCCATGGAACACCGGCACGCCGGCGGCACGCTCGGCCTCTACCTTCTGCTCGTCTGCTTCCAGCAGCAGATGCGCCACGCCGGCGTGGCGAAGAATCTCACTGACGGTCAGGCCAAGCTCGCCCGCGCCGCAAATGATGACGTGGTCTCGAAATCGCGCTGTCTGCGCAGTGATCTCAACTTCTTCAGCCTGGGGTGGCTGAATGACGCCGCCGGTGCGGCTCAAGAACCGGGCAAGTACATCGTGATGGCGGATCAGCAGCGGTGCCAAGGCCATGCTGAGCACCAGCGCGACCAGCATGGGTTGTACGACGGTCGCGGGAATCAGATGCTGCTGCAAGACCATGCCCAACAACAGCAGGGCGAACTCGCCGCCATGCCCCAACGCTATGCCCGTGCGCCAGGCATCGAGGGCGGATAGGCGCGTCGCCCGCAAGGCCAGGGTGTTGAGCCCGATCTTGACCGGCACCAGCACTGCCAGCCACGCCAACACCGTCAGCGGTGCCGAAAGAATCTGTGCTCCGTCCAACTGCAGGCCGATGGTCACGAAGAACACCCCCGACAACACATCGCGAAACGGTTTGAGGTGGCTTTCCATGTGGTGACGGAAGTCGCTCTCGCCCAGCACCATGCCGGCCAAAAACGCACCCAGGGCGGCGGATACGCCGACCGCGTGTGCAGCAGCGGCGGCAGCCACCACCACGCACAAGGAAACCAGCACGAAGGATTCTTCGTGGCCCTGCCGCGCCACCCAGCCCAGCAGGCCATGCAACAGACGACGGGAGGCGAGGGCCGCTGCCGCGAACAACATCAGCACGCCCAACACTTCGAGCAGCACGCTCTCGATCTTCGGCGACTCGCCGCGCGCCCAGATCGCCAGCAGGGCCAGCAGGGGCACGCTGGCCAGGTCCTGAAAGACCAGCACGGCGATGGCGCTGCGGCCGTGGCGGGTGGTGAGCTCGCCTTGGTCGGCCAGCTGTCGGCTGACCAGCGCCGTGGACGACATGGCCGCCGCAGTGCTGAGCAACGCAGCGCTCTGAACTGGCTGTCCCAGCCACATCAACATCAAGGTCAGTGGCGTGGCGACAGCGATCATCTGCAAGCTGCCGGACGCCAATACGGTTTTACGGGAAAGCCAGAAGTGCCCGAGGGAGAACTCCAGCCCAACCATGAACAGCAGCAGGGCCACGCCCAGCTCGGACAGAAAATCAAGCGCTTCTCCCGGCGCGACTACACCGCTGACCGACGGGCCCAGCAAGGCGCCGATGGCGAGGTAACCCAGCAAGGCGGGTACTCTGAACGCCGCCGTCGCCACCGCCGCGAGGCTGCATGCCGCCAGCAGGATCAGGGTGGCGCCGAGCAAGTCCTGCATCGGTCAGCGCCCCACCTGTGCAGATGCCCAGCGCACGATGTCCTGCGCGCCCAAGGCGCCGGCCTGACGCCCGATCTCCCGCCCACCCTGGAACAGGGCGAGCGTCGGAATGCTGCGGATGCCGAACTGCGCGGCCAGGTGGGGTTCTGCCTCGGTATTGACCTTGGCCAGCCTGACCCTGGGTTCGAGCTGGCGCGCCGCTTGCTGGAATTGCGGGGCCATCATCTTGCACGGCCCGCACCAAGGTGCCCAGAAATCGACCAACAGTGGCAGGTCGCTGCGCTCCACGTGGCGCGAAAACGTCGCCGTGGTCAACTCGATGGGTTCGCCCGTGAACAAGGGCTGCTGGCAGCGGCCGCAGTTGGGATGTTCCGATAGCTTCGCAGTCGGTACGCGGTTGATGGACTGGCAATGCGGACAGACGAGGTGAAGATCATTCTTCATGGTTCGCCTCCTTGGACCACAGTGAGGCTGCCGCGCTTCGGGTCACAGACAATGCCGACCAATCAACGCCTTGGAGCCAATCGTTCCCGTCTTTGCTTACTCCGGCCTCTTCCAAATGAGCAGCGATGAACGCTTCGGCCTGCATCAGCCACCTTTGGACAGTATCTTCCTTACTAGGAATCAGCAGGATTTCAGAGACGCTGCTGGCATCCAGCCCGTCCACACGGATAAGCAGAAAAATGCGCCGCCACAAACGCGGCATGTCCTTCAGCAGGTCGAATGCAAAAGCGAACTCGCTCGACCGATCAACTAGCTCCTCCTGTTCCGCGATCGTTGCGGCATCGGGATGCTGACTGTCAGCGATGATATCGGCCAGCCTGAGTGTGTCGTCGGGCTGATAAAATTCGAAGACTTCCTCTTCCACCATGGCCTCGGCGACGTCCTGGGCATCCGCTTCGACCGGCGCGTCCAGAGAAACGAATTCGCCAAATTGCCGGCTGTTTGCCACTTCGTGATCCAGGACGGCGAACAGATGCTTCAGAAGACCGAAGTAAGCCGCTTTTTCTTCCGGCACGGATTGCCATTCCACCTCAGCTTGGACAATCGCTTCATCCACCACGTCGCGCAGCGTCGGATAATCGCGCGGTAAATCGCCGACGGCACGCAGATAAGCCAGCTCACGCCTTGCGACAGCCTCAAGTTTCGACAGTAGAGGCATTCGGGTCACTTTGGCCTCATGGGCGGCTGACGCGGGTTTTGCGGCAATTCGCACCTTAAGCTCGCGCAAGCGAGCGCGTCGTGCTTTGCGCTTGATTTGGTCCTGAGCATGCAGCCGGTCAAAATGCTTCTTGGCCTGACGGAACAACGACTGTGCGAGCTTCCGCGCGAGGGGCGTCAGCTCGTCATGTGATGCAGTAACGCTGACAATCTTTTTGCCGGGCAGGTGCATATAGCCACTGGCCAGAAATTGCCGCTTGATCTTGTCGCGATCAAGGACGATTTGAAGTCGCACTGAATCTTTAGTGTGTTTGTCGAGCAATGGCTTGAGGGCGTGCTCGATCACATTTCCCAAAGCTCTCTGCCATGGTTCATGAAACTCTTTGTCGATAGCTCGATAGCTATATTGCATCTGCATGCATGACTCCTTTGATGTCATTTCTATGGAGGCACGAACCGAAAATGCTCATATCCATAGAATTTAGTTTGACCCGCTCTTATCCCTGGCGCGTTTTGCGAAGACGCCAACTCAAGAACAAAAGCGTGACACCAGAGACTGCCGCATAGAAGCCCAACAGCCAGCCTGCGGCCAGGAATGACTCGACCGGACGGGAAAAAAATATCCACAAGACGATAGCGCCAAGGACAATCGAGAGCAGTCCACTGAAGGCAAGCCAGATTTCACCCTTGATTTCTTGACGCAGCCGAACGGCGGCGGATATCTCCAGCACACCGGTGAAAATCGCCCAGAACCCCACGCTAGCCCATAAAAAAGAAGCCATGACCATCGTGGCGACCCAAGGAGCAACCAGGACGACGACGCCGGTAAGTATGCCGACAATGCCGCTGAACAGCAGCCAGCCCCAGCGCTCTTTTTTCTGGATATGGCGCACCGCTGCAACCAAGTTGAAAGCGCCATTGACCAAGGAAAATGCTCCGAACACTAAGGTCATGGCCAACAGAGCCGATTGCGGCATCCAGAACGCAAGGGCTGCGAAAATCAATGCCAAGACACCGCGCAACGCAAAAATCCACCAATTTTCGGTCAATGAACACAGTGTTTTGGTGGGCTCATCCGCACTGGAATCGGCGATGGTGTCTGTGTTCATGCTATATCTCCTAAAGATCTAGTGGGGTGAAAAAGTAAACACTCCTGAGCCAAGAGAGGGGCGCGACGCGCCCCTCTTACGCCCTATCCAGCGGTTTCAGAACAACTTGGACAGCTTTGCCTTGATTTCATCGAGCCAGCCTTTTCCGCTGCCTCCCCCAGCCGTCTTTTGCTTGACTTTCTTGAGTTCAGCATATAGGGGCTCAAAGTCCTTCTTCTTTCCATAGCCCAGCAGTTCTGCCATTTCCAACTGCTGCCGCGCTTCTTTCAATAATGTCTCCAGGCGCTCATTGGACGCTTCGCTCCGCTGACCATCTTCTACCAAGGTCTCGGCGCGCTTCAGGAGCAGCCTGGCGCGCAGGGCGGGCAGCGGATGCACGCTGCGCGTCTCGACCAGCGTGCTGAGCGCTGCCTGCAGCGCGGCTTTGGCTTCTTCAATCTTGCCCTGATCGATCAGCGGCACGACTGACTTCACGGCTGCGGGATAGGACGCCAGAGGGATGTTGGTGACCGCGATCACGATTTCACTGGCCAGCAAAGCCAGCACGTGACGTGCCTGTTGCACCTCGCCATGTTTGAGGGCATCCAGCGCCTCGTCGGTCATCGCCTCAATGGTTTCCGTGTTGGCGAACAAGTCGTGCACGATGGTGCGCACATCAACGGGGGCCAGGGCGAGCGTGGGTTCGCGCGCAACGATCAGCTCCAGCTTTCCCGTCACTTCGGCCAGCGTTGCCAATGCGCGTGCAGCGTCCTTGCCGTCAAGTGCGGCCAGCGCTGATTTGGTCAGCGCCAAGGCCGAGACGGCCTCATCGAGGACTTGTTTACGTTTGTCTGCCGCCTGCGAGTCCGTTTCCTTCTGAACCTCAGGCTGTACCTCCGTGACGACTTCAGGCTTGGCCTCTGGACTGACAGGAAGGCTGCTTACCGCGGCCTGTTCGTTTATTTCTTTGTTCGTCGCATTGGGATTCGATGTTTGCTCATTCATGGTGATATGCCTCGTATGAGTTAGTGAAAATAGGCGAATCTATTGGGGCTGACTGCGAACATCGCGAGACTGACCGACCGAACAGTCGGCCCCTTCATCACCTCAAAACAGCTTTTGGAGGCGCGTCTTCAACTCGTCGAACCATCCCTTGCCGCTTTTTCCTCCGGCGGATTTCTGCTCGATAGCCTTCACCTGATCGAAGATGGGCTTGAAGTCCGCCTTCTTGCCATAACCCAGGATCTGCGCCAGCTCGATTTCCGTGCGCACGTAGGCCAGCAGGGCGCTGAGCTCCTCGCTCTGTTTGGCATTGCGCTTGCCGGTCTCGGCCAGCTTTTCCGCTTTTGCCATCGCGGCTTCGGCCCGTAGCACGGGCAGAGGAAAGGCGACCGAGGTCATCACCATCGTGTTCAGCGCTCGGGCGAGCACCGCCTTGGCATCGTCAATCTTGCCGCTGTCGATGAGCCGTGCGGCCGACTTGATCGCTGCCGGGTACGTTGCCATCGGCAGGTTGTCGGTTTCGATCACGATTTCGCTGGCAAGATTGGCGACGATGGGCCGTGCCTTTTGCACCTCGCCATCATCCAACAACTCCCGAGACAACTTGACCGCTTTCTTGACCGATTCCACGTCGGCGTGGATGTCATGGGTGATGACGCGTACATCGACGGGCGCCAAAGCAAGTTTTGGGTCACGCGCCAATACCAGTTCCAGCTTTCCGCTGGCCAGTTCCAGCGCAGCGAGCGCCTCCTTGGTCTTCCTTGCATCAAGGAGGATCAATGCCTCATGGGTCTTGGCCAGCGCAGTGATTGCATCTTGGGCGAGTTTGGCGCGCTTTCCCGCGGCTTCCCGGGCGACCTTGTCATCTACCTGTGGCTGTGCCGCCTTGGATGCGGCAGAGGGTGCTGCAGCACCTGGGCTAGAACCTGCCGCCGATTGGGCCAGAGCCGGTCCGCTCAGTCCGACGACGACCGCCAGGGCAAGTGCGGAGAAGATGTATTGTGGCTGTTTGATATTCATGATCTTGGGCTCCTGATTGAAGTTAGTTGACTGAGATTTCAATCTGTTTCGGTTTGGCTTGCTCGGCCTTGACAAGCCGCACTTCCAGCACGCCGTCTTTCATCGAAGCCGTCACCTTGGTCGGATCAACGTTGTCAGGCAAGACAAAGCTGCGCACAAAGCGGCCATACGCACGTTCGATGCGGTGGAACTTCTTGCCCTGCTCCTCTTTTTCCAGTTTGCGCTCGCCGCTGATGGTGAGCACGCCGTTTTCCGCGCTGACGCGCACGGCATCCTTGGGGACCTCCGGCAGATCCAGCTTGAGGATGAATGCGTTCTCATCCTCGCTGATGTCCACCATTGGTGCCCAGTCCGCCGTGGTCATGGCTTCGTTGCCGGTACGGGCGCCCTGTCGCTGGGGTGTCCGTCCGAACATCGTCGCCAGGCGGTTCTGCAATTCATCCAGTTCCCGGAAGGGGTCCCACGGAGTCAATGCAGACATATCGGTTCTCCTTGAACAATTCCGGCGAATTGGATGACGCACTGAACAGAGCCGTCGGTTTACTCTGAATGGTTCTTACCACAGTTTTCAGTTCCGAACAAGTCCTTGAGTCAATTGACGGATATCGCTTTCGTCGAGCGTTTCCCGCGCCAGCAGCTCGCGCGCACAACGCTCCAGCACCGCGCGGTTGGTGTCGAGGATCCGGTAGGCGCGCTCGAACACGCCCATCACGATGTCGCGGATGGCCTGATCGATGCGCGCCTGGGTCGATTCGGCCACCCGGCAGCCGCCGTGGGCCAGTTCCGGTGTATCGAGAAAGCGTGGCCGCTGCGCCTCGAAGGCGATGTAGCCCAGTCCTTCGTCCATGCCAAAGCGGGTGATCATGTCGCGGGCAATGTCGGTGGCCCGTGCGAGGTCATCGGCCGCCCCGGTGGACAGCTCGCCGAACACGAGCTTCTCGGCCGCACGACCGCCCAGCACGGCGATCTTGTGTTCCAGAGCGGCGCGCGTCATCAGGAAGCGGTCTTCGGTGGGGCGTTGCAGCGTGTAGCCCAGCGCGCCGATGCCGCGCGGGATGATCGAGATCTTGTGCACGGGGTCGGTGCCGGGCAGCGCCAGCGCCGCCAGCGCATGGCCCATCTCGTGATAGGCCACGGTTTCCCGCTCCTTCGGATTGAGCACACGGTTCTTCCTTTCCAGGCCGGCCACGATGCGCTCGATGGCGGCGGTGAAGTCTTGCAGTTCCACAGCCTGCGCCTTGCGCCGCGTCGCGTTCAGCGCTGCTTCGTTCACGAGATTGGCCAGATCAGCGCCGGAAAAGCCGGTGGTCAGCGCCGCCACCTGTTCGAGATCGATATCCTGAGCCAGCGTCACCTTCTTGACGTGGACTTTCAGGATGTCCAGCCGTCCCTTCTTGTCGGGCCGGTCCACCAGCACCTGGCGGTCGAAGCGACCGGCGCGAAGCAAGGCCTGATCGAGGATCTCCGGCCGGTTGGTGGCAGCGAGGATGATCAGCCCCACCGAACTGTCGAAGCCGTCCATCTCCGTGAGCAGCTGGTTGAGGGTCTGTTCGCGCTCGTCGTGGCCGCCGATGGGGCCGCCGACACCGCGCGCGCGGCCCAGTGCGTCGAGTTCGTCGATGAAGATGATGGCCGGCGCCTGCCCGCGCGCCTGCTCGAACAGGTCGCGCACGCGCGCCGCACCCACGCCGACGAACATCTCGACGAACTCCGAGCCTGAGATGGAGAAGAACGGCACCCCGGCCTCGCCCGCCACGGCCTTGGCCAGTAGGGTCTTGCCCGTGCCCGGTGGGCCGACCAGCAACACGCCCTTGGGAATGCGCGCCCCGAGCCGTCCATACTCCTGCGGATTCTTGAGGAAATCGACGATCTCAACCAACTCCGCCTTGGCTTCATCGACGCCAGCGACATCGGCAAAGGTCACGCCAGTGTTCTTCTCCATGAACACCTTGGCGCGGCTCTTGCCGATGCTCAGGAACCCGCCCATGCCCTGCTTCTCGGCAAAGCGGCGGAACAGGAAGAACCAGACGCCGAAGAAGGCCACCCCCGGCAAGATCCAGGACAGGATGTCGCGCAGCCAAGTGCTTTCCACCACGCGGGCATAGGGCACGTCGTATTTCGACAGCCGCTCGGCGAGATCGGGCTCGACGCGCGTGGCCACGAGTGTGGCTTTGCCACGACTGTCCGGCGATTTCAGACGCCCGGTCACCGTGCGGTCCGACACCAGCACCTCGGCGCCGCCCCCCCCGGCCAGCGCCTTTTCGAATTCGCTGTAGGGCACGGGCTCGACGGTCTGCGCCGCCTGCAAGTAGTTTTGCAGCGTCAAGAGCAACAGGCCGGCGACGATCCAGTAGCCGATGTTCCATTGATCTTTCTTTTCCAAGGGCCGTGTTCCGCGAAGGTCGTGTCGCTAAAGAACGGGGGTGAACAGACGGGCCGCGCCGTCACGCAAACGGATGGCCAGCGAGCGGGAGCGCAGTGCCACCACTGATACTTCGTCGGACTCATGAAGGGCGGCATCGAAGAGCGCCTCCAGCTGTGTGCACAGCGTGGCGTCGTAGACCTCGACATTGAACTCGAAGTTGAGGCGCAGGCTGCGCGCGTCCCAGTTGGCCGAACCCAGGCAACACCATCGGCCATCGACCAGCATCAGCTTGGTGTGATCGAAGGGGCCCTGCCGCTCGAAGATGCGTACACCGTGCTCCATCACCTGCCAGTAGTGGGCGCGCGCAGCCCACTGCACCGTAGGATGGTCGCAGCTCGCGGGTGTCAGCACCTCGACACGCACGCCGCGCATCGCGGCCGTGCTCAGCGCCGCGATCATCGGCTGATCGGGGACGAAGTAAGGTGTCCAGATGCGCACCGAATGCTTCGCGGCGCTCAAAGCGCCCATGAAGGTCCAGCGCATCCGGTCCAGGGCGTCATCGGGACCGGCCTCGATGCCGCGCGCCCAAGAGTTTCCTTGTTCATCAGCCGTTGCGGGCGATTCGCCCCAGAAACCCTCGCTGAGCCGCTCGCCCGTGGTATCGCACCAATCATCGGTGAAGCACCCCATCAGATGCGCAACCACTGGCCCGCGCAGACGAAAGTGCAAATCGTGACAGGCCTGGCCCGGCGCATCGGGCCGCCAATACGTGCTGCAGATGTTCATGCCACCGGTGAAACCTGTCTCGCCATCGATCACTAGCAGCTTGCGGTGATTGCGCAGATGCGCGGCATGCAGGCGCGCGGGAATCAACGTCGGGTTGAACGTCGCCGCCGGAACGCCGGCGCGTTGCAAGGCGCGGTAGGCGCTGCGGTGCGTCCAGCGGGCAGAGACGTCGTCGATCAGCACCCGCACTTGCACGCCGCGCTCATGAGCCCGGCGCAGCGCATCGACGAACTGCGCCCCGATGCCTTGGCTGTCGAAGATGTACGAGGCCAGGGCGACGCTGTACCGCGCCGATTCGATGGCGGCGAGCATGGCCGGGTAGGCCTGCTCGCCATCGACAAGCGGCTCGGTGCGGTTGCCGCCGGTCAGCGACTGGCCGGTGGCGCGTCCCACCAGGTGCGCCAGACCGGCAAGCGGCGCCGAAACAGCCTCGGGCATCGTGGGCGAGAGGCCTTGCCGAACAGCATGATCTGCTCCCGGAAAAAGCCGCCGCGCCCGCCGCTGGTAACGGTTGATGCCGAACAGCCCATACAGCAGCGAACCGCCCAGCGGCAACAAGGCGATCAGCAGTACCCACAGCGTGGCCGATCGCGGGTCACGCTTGTAGATGATCGCGTGCCCCGCTGTGGGGATAGCGACCGCCAGCGACACGAGGGTGGCTGCCAATGTCAGCCCGTTGGGGTCGGACACGACAGCCTCCCATCGCTCAAGATTCGCCGCCCGCTGACTTCTTCTTGCGCTTAGGCTTGCTCTCGCCGTTCGGCGGTGCCTCGGCCACGTTCGCGGCATCGGGCTTATCAGGCTCGGCCGGCTGCGCGGGTGGCTCCTTGCGCTCGAAGACGACGCGTTCGGCCTTGTCGTCCCAGCGGGCGCTGGCGTGATCGCCCTTGCCGATACCGCCACCCAGCATCTCGCGCGCCAATGCGGTCTCCAGTTCGCTGCGGATCAGCCGCTTGAGCTCGCGCGCTCCGAACTCGGGTTTGTAGCCTTCCTCTGCGAAGTGGTCGATCAAGGTCTGATCGAAGCTGAGCGTCACGCCCTGGCTGGCGGCGTTGCGGGCCACGCGATCGAGCTGCAGGCCGACGATATGGCGGATCTCCTCCTTGCCCAGCGCATGGAAGACGATGATCTCGTCGATACGGTTGAGAAACTCGGGCCGGAAGTGGCCGCGCAACACGTCCATCACCTCGGCCTTGGTCTTTTCGTACTCCTCGCCGGCCGCACCACGCGCCTTGAGACGACGCTGGATGATGTCCGAGCCCAGATTCGAGGTGGCGATGATGATGGTGTTGGTGAAATCCACCACCCGGCCCTTGCCGTCGGTGAGCCGGCCGTCGTCGAACACCTGCAGCAGGATGTTGTAGACGTCGGGGTGCGCCTTTTCGATCTCGTCGAGCAGCAGCACGCTGTAGGGCTTGCGGCGCACCTTCTCGGTGAGCTGGCCGCCCTCGTCGTAGCCCACATAACCCGGAGGCGCGCCCACCAGGCGTGCCACGCTATGGCGTTCACCGTACTCGGACATGTCGATGCGCAGCAGCGCACCCTCATCGCCATAGACGGACTCGGCCAGTGCCTTGGCGAGTTCGGTCTTGCCCACACCCGTCGGCCCGAGGAACAGGAAGGTGGCCACTGGCTTGCTGCCTTCGCGCAGGCCCGCGCGCGACAGCCGCACGGCATCGGCCACGGCACGTACTGCTTCGTCCTGTCCCACCAGGCGCTCATGCAGCCGCTGTTCCAGATGCAGCAGCTTCTCGCGTTCTTCCACCGTCAGCTCGTTGACCGGGATGCCGGTCAGCCGCGAGACGATCTGCGCCACGTGCTCTGCCTTGACCTCGGCGCTGCCCGAGGCGCGCTCGCGCTCCCAATCCTCGACGAGCTTCTTTAGTTCGGCCTCTTTGGCCTCGATGCGCTGGCCGAGCTCGGAAGCCTTCTCGTACTGCTTGCGCGAGGCCACGTAATCCTGTTCGCGCCGCAACTGATGCAGTTCGGCCTCCAGCTCTTGCACGGCCACCGGGCGGGCCGTGGCCGACAGCTTCACGCGTGCGGCCGCCTGGTCGAGCAGGTCGATGGCCTTGTCGGGCAAAAAGCGCGCGGTGATGTAGCGATCGGACAACTCGGCGGCGGCAATGATCGCGTCCTCGGTGATGCTGACCTTGTGGTGGGCCTCGAAGGTGTCGCGCAGGCCGCGCAAAATCATCATGGTCTGCGCTACCGTCGGCTCGGGCACCATCACCGGCTGGAAGCGACGCTCCAGCGCGGCATCCTTTTCGATGTACTTCTGATACTCGTTGAGCGTGGTGGCGCCGATCAGGTTCAGCTCGCCGCGCGCCATCATCGGCTTGAAGACGTTGGCCACGTCCAGCCCGCCTTCGCCGCCACCTTGGCCGGCACCGACGATGGTGTGCACCTCGTCGATGAAGAGAATCAGCTCCCCCTGGTGCTCGGTCACTTCCTTGAGCACCTTCTGCACGCGCTCCTCGAACTCGCCGCGGTACTTGGCGCCGGCCACCATGGCATTGATGTTGAGTTCGACCAGGCGCTTGTCACGCAGCGTTTCGGGCACTTCGCCTGCGACCATGCGCTGCGCCAGCCCTTCGACGATGGCGGTCTTGCCGACGCCGGGTTCGCCGATCAGCACCGGGTTGTTCTTCTTGCGCCGGGCCAGCACTTCGATGGTCGTCTCGATCTCCTGCGCGCGACCGATGACCGGATCGAGCTTGCCCTCGCGCGCCATCTTGGTGAGGTCGCGCGAATACTTGTCGAGTTCCGGCGTATTGGTCGGCGTCTCGGCACGGCCGTCCTCGGCCCCCTTGCCGACCACCTTGCTCACCTGCTGGCGCAGCGCCTGCGGCGTGAGCCCGTAGCGGCGCAGCAGGTTGGCTGCCAAGCCTTCGCCTTCTTCGGCCAGGCCGATCAGAAAGTGCTCTGGCCCCACATAGGAATGACTCAACTCGTTGGAGGCCACGAAGGCTCGGCTGAGCGCATCCTTGACACGTGGCGACACGCCGATCTCGCCTTCGAACGGCTTGTCGCCACGCTTGGCTTCGGATTCGATCTGCCGTTTGAGGTCATCGACCTTGATCTTGAACTGCCCTAAGATGGTATTGACCACGTCGCTGTCGGTCAGCGCCAGCAGCAGGTGTTCGGTATCGACTTCGGGCCGGCCGAACTCGGCAGCATGTTTGGCGGCTTCCTGCAACAGGGCCTCAGACTGTTCGCTGATACGGCTGGCCAGCCCACTGCCGCGGCGGCGCGCCGTGCCCGCCGTTGCGGGAGCGGATTCGCCGAAAGACGCATCGACCACTTCGTCGGCATCAGCCGCCACGGACGGTGCATCGTCACCGATGCGGAAGAAGTCGCTGCCGAGGAAGTCTTCGAACAAACCGCTGCGCGAGCCAAACAGAGCCTCCAGCGGCGAGACGGTGCGCTTTTGCTGGCGCGCCAGTTGGCGATAGTGATCGTCACACAACAGCATGGTGCTGTGGCGACCATTGAGATTGGCTTCCACCCGCACCGTGGCGGGTTGGCCGCAGACTTGGCATTGTTTTCTGGCCATGCTGATGCTCCTGAGAGGGTTAACTGGGCGAGGCACCGCAGATCAAGGCGCCTCGCCCTTCACTTGGTTTCTTGCAAAGGACTAGCCGGTGGGCGTCAGCCATTGATCGGGATCGAGCGCCCCTGCGTGGGCGTACTGGCCTCGCGCTTGTCCATCGTTATCGTGAGCACGCCGTTCTTGAAAGCGGCCTTGATCGTGTCCTGGTTGGCATCGGCCGGCAGGTTCAGAGCGCGCTGAAAGCTGCCGTAGGAGCGCTCCACCCGGTGGAAACCACCGTCTTTGGTTTCCTGCTCCTGACGCTTTTCACCGCGCACCAGCAACACATCGTTATCGAGCGTGATTCGAATGTCCTTTTCCTCGACGCCGGGTACTTCCAGGGCGATCGTGTACTGCTTGTCCGTTTCCTGGATGTCCAGCGCCGGCTTCAGCATGCCCGGCCACTCCGACGGCCAGCGTGGCATGGCCAGCGTCGGGAAACCGAATCCTCGAAACGCGTCGTCAAACAGGCGGTCGATCTCGCGATGCAATTGCAGAATGGGACTGACGGGCCCACCCGCCACCGACAGGTCATTGCGCTGCACCGGCAGCGAGGCAGTGCTCTGTTGTTCTTCCTGCTCCTTCTTGAACCAGTTCCAGGGAGCCAGTTTCTTTAAATCAATGTCCATGTCACACCTCAAGAAGAAAAATTGAAGACTCTCGCTCACTCCGTTTGCCTGCGGCGACGGACAGCGCGCCCAGACGACACGGAGTGTTCCGCTGACTTTGGCTGCTCATCTGTGCGTATCACCTCCTTCTTTCTGCCTGCTTGGATCTGATCATTGATCCATCGATCGATTTCACTTTGACGAAATCGCCACGTCCCGCCGACCTTGAAGGCCGGAATTTCCCCGTGCGCGGCGAGCCGGTAAAGCGTCCGCTTGCCGACTTTCAAGTAGGCAGCCAACTCGTCGAGTGTGAAGATCGCCTGCTGGCGCGCTGTCATACCACCCCCACAAGTTCCGTCGTCACGCGGCCTCGCCTGAGGAAGTTCTTGCAAGACTTTGCAAGATAGTGCGCCTAGAATGCCGAAAGTCAAGAGTCAACATCCAGCGATCTGCTGGCCGATTGATGTGACTCAAATCTTCAAGGACGGTATGCCAGGGCGGGCCGGTCCGGCGCAGGGGACGGTGGGTTGATCGGGACCTTGCGGGCGCCGCCCACGGCCGCAGATCAAACACCGATCCTCACGTTGTAACCGAGCGCCCGCAGCCCCTTGCTCGTGCGCATGTTCCTTGGCGGAAACTCGTCTTGGTGCGCCCAACCGACGATTTCCCCGAGGCTGCTCGGGTTCTACCCCGAAATCACGGACGGTTGTAAAAGGGCTGAGAACTTCTGGTCTTGCCTGGCGACCCTTCGTCGCATCCTCGGGTTGTGGAACCGCTCGATGTATTCGAACACATCCGCCCTCGCGGCATCGAGCGTTGGGTAGGTCATGCGGTAGACCCGCTCGCGCTTGAGCAGGCCGAAGAAGCCTTCGCACGCGGCGTTGTCACCGCAGTGGCCCACCGCGCTCATCGAGCACACCAAGCCGTTGGCCGCCAGGTAACGCTGGTAGTCGCCGCTTCGGAACTGGCTGCCACGGTCGGAGTGCAGGATCAGTGGATGGCTGCCTTGGCGCTGCCAGACCGCCATCTGCACGGCCCTGATCACCATCTGACGATCCTGACGATGATGCATTGACCACCCCACCACCCGCTGGTCAAACAGGTCCAGCACGATGCACAGATACAGCTTGCCTTGCCGGGTCTTGAGCTCGGTGATGTCGGTGACCCACCTGGTCTCCGGCTCCAACGCGGTGAAGTCCCGCTCCAGCAGGTTGCGCACACCCGGCGGCGTCAGCTCCGGCTTGCCGCTCTGGCCTCGCCGCTTCGGTCGCGGCCAACCCTGCAGGCCATCGGTCGCCATCAGACGCGCCACCCGGTTCAGGCTCGCCGTCTCGCCTTCCTCGGCAAGGTCTTCATGCATCCGGCCGGCGCCCAATGTGCCCCGGCTGTCCTCATGCAACTCACGGATCCGGCCGAGCAAGCGCTGGTTGTCGCGCTCCCGGGCACTGGGCAAGCGCTTACTCCAGTCGTAGTAACCGCTGGCCGAGACCCGCAGGCAACGACACATCAGTCGCACTGGAAACTCATCGCGGCAACGTTCGATCACCTGATACCTCAGGATGATCCCTTGGCAAAGAACGTCGCCGCTTCTCGCAAAAAATCCCGCTCCTTCTTCACCCGGGCCAGCTCGCGCTTGAGCCGCGCCAGTTCCTCGTCCCGGGGCGTCCCGGTGCCACCGAAGGCCACCTGGCCCCGGCTCTGGGCCTCCCGCTTCCAGCGGGTCAGCAATGCATCCCGGATCCCCAGCTCCCGGGCCACCTGGGCACAGCTGACGCCCGGCTGGCTGGCCTGCTCAACCGCACCGCGCTTGAACTCGGTGCTGAACTTCCTTCGCTTCGACATGAACACTCCTCATGGCCTTGATCGGCCTTCTCGTAAGTGTCCGTGAAAACGGGGGTGAACCCCTTAAGCTCGGCCAGGGTCCGGGGAGCGTTGCAGAAGATCGCCCAGCCGTAGTGCCCTCCGTCTCCCCACGAATGCCAAGATCGCCCGGTGTATTCGGGAAACGTCGGGGGTGGTGCGTTGGGTGTGCATGTATTGGCCTCGTTGCGACGAACCCCCGTCTCCGCCCAATTTGTCCAAGTGGTGAACGTCGGGCTGGGCAGCGACCACGTGGTGGCCGGGCAGTTGTAAGACCCCATCCTGGTCCGCCGCTGCTCGGCCTGCCACGTGTGCGATCCACTTTGGCCTGCCGGGCAAGCGGCACTCGCGGCGACCCACTGGGTTTCGGCTTGTGGGAAAGGTGCTGGGCAAGCCGCGCAGGTGGTGTTGGTTTGCGTCCAAGCGTCCCACGAACCGGTGCCCGTGCATGAGAAGGTCCGCCGCTGGCCGATCGAGCCAAACTGACCTGCAGGGCATCCCACGTTGCGGGTCTCGGGAGCAGGGCACGGAGTGCAGGTGCTGCTGGTCGTGGTCCAACTGCCGGCCGTCGTGGACCCAGCCCACGCCTCGTAAACACTCGGGTCGGTTCCGCAGTGGTGACGGCGGTGTTGGAACACCTGGCCCACCTGGCCCACTGGGCAGTTGATCGTTCGGTTCTCGCTCCACTCTCGGCACGGCATCGTGGTGCTGATCGGCGGCGGCGTGACCGGCGGTGAAGTGGGCGGAGCCGGAGGCGTCACGCTCACCGGGGGAGCGGGCGGCGTGACCGGTGGGGGCGTCGTGGGCGGAACGCTTGGTGG
>NZ_JAPTFQ010000073.1:0-24626 GCF_030985535.1 Stenotrophomonas sp. Sm2128 | reverse complement strand
CGGATACCGAGACGACGCCTATTTCTTCCTCAAAATCCGTGCAGCCTTCCCCGGACTTGGGTGAAGAACCAAAAAAACGGGGGACACCCATGTGGATGTCCCCCGTAGATGGAGAGAGATTGAAGCGCCGCGGGATTTGCCCAACGGCGCGGTATTGCTTACGGGGCCTTCGACAGCTCGATGGCACCGCGCGGAGCCAGGATGCCGTGACCCAGCGCGTACTTCGCCAGCATCAGGGTGCCCTGCTTCTCGCCCTGGTACACGTCCTCCAGGGACAGGTCCAGCAGCTTGAGGGTGCCGACCGCCGAGCGGTGGAAGATCACGCCCACGGTGTCCGCGAAGTTGCCGCGGTACTTGGCCGGGATCGAGGCCAGGGCCGACTCATCGACACGCGGCATCGCGTTGATCTTCACCAGCGGGATGCGGGCGACCGAGGAAATGATCGCCTGGCCGTAGGAGCCGTTCGATTCCGCGTTGATGTCGCGGTCGATCAAGTCCTTGTTCTCGGTCAGCAGATACCACTGAGCCGGGGCCAGTGCGCCAGTGAACTCCTGCGGGTTGTCCGGCAGCAGCTTCTCGTCGAACAGCATGCGGGCGTTGCGGAACGCATCGGCCAGCACGGTCGGATCGGAGGCCATCGTGGCGGCCTTGATGATGGCACCACCCGGCTGGCCTTCGACCTTGCCTTCGGTGGTACGAGCGGCCAGGATCGCGCAGCGCAGCTCGTTCTGCATGCGCTTGAGCGCCAGCTCCGCACCCTGCTGACGGGTGTACTCGGAACGCACGTCGTAGTGGTTCATCGCCTCGTCGATGTTGGCGATGAAGGCGTGCGAGATCAGCATCGGATCGAGGGTGATGATGGTCTCGTTGTGCTCGACCACCAGGCCCTTGATCTCGGTGCCCGGCACATGGTACTCGGAGCCGATGGTGCCGACGTTCGGGAACGAGGCGGACTTGCCGCTCTCGATGTTGCGCACCGACACGCGGCCGTCCAGCTTGTAGTTCTCGACGAAGCTGGTGATGGTTTCAGCAGTGTAGTTCTGCTTGAACAGCGCCCAGGCGTCGCCGTTGGCCTGGGCTTGACCCAGGCGGGAGGGGATTGCGTCCGACATTTAGTCCTTGCTTGAGGTTGAGTGGATTACTTGAACAGCGGCGACACGGCCAGGCGGGCGGAGACTTCCGCGCGGTAAGCCGGATCACGGTGGTAGCGCACATCGCGCATCGCTTCGACGACCTGCGCCTGCGACTGGAACGGCTTGGGGCCTGCATCGGCGTTCGATGCGGTCTTGCCATTCAGAAGGCGGCCGTTGCCGCCACGGAGGGCGACGAGGCCCTGGACTGCCAGCGCTGCGCGGCCGGCGTCGCCGGACTGCACCGCTTCGTTGAACGCCCGCTTCTGCTCGGCGCTCAGGTTGGTCTTAGCCCACTGGACCAGGCCGTCGTAACCGGCCTTGCCACCTGCGGGCGAGTAGACGGCGTTCTCGTAGGTCTGCACGCGAGCGCGCAGGCCATCGACGTACACGTCCACCAGCTCCTTCGGATAGCCCGCGTCCTGGAGCTTCTTGTAGCTCTCCTCGGACAGCGAGCCGTTCGAGTTGAACTCGGTGGCGAAGTCGTCCAGGTTCAGGCCAGCCCGCGCCAAGGCGTCACGCGCGTCATCCGCGGTGGCGTCGTCGATGGTCGCGGGGCCGCCCTTGCCACCCTTGTCGTCGGCTGGCGTGCTCAGTTGTGCGTAGGCGGCTTCCAGCTCCACTTGCCCGGCTGCGACATTACTTGTCCTCGGGCTTGTAGTTGACGATGACCAGGCCGTTCGTCTTGCGGGTGATCTCGGCCTTGCCCTTACGCTCGACGCTCGGAGCCTTCGGGGCTTCCTTGGTCGGCTTGGCGGGCTTCTCGGTGGTTTCGTTCGACATTGCGTCCTTCTCGGGGTTACGGGGTTTGGGTCATCGCTGAGGCGATATTCGGAGCGGCACGGACCATCGCCTCCTGCGCCGAGGCGTCCTGCTGCTCGGCAGCAAGCTCGTCGTCGGAGCGGATCAGGCCCTTGGTGGAAATGTCGGAAGCGGCGGCCAGTCGGGAGATCGCCTCGCCACTGTTGAGGCGGCGCGCCTTCTCCTCTGCGCCGACAAGCGCATCCACTGCCTGACCGAACTCGATCAGCTTGTTCAGGTCGTGGCCGCGGCCGAGGGCGGCGATGCCAACGGTGATGCGCGGCTTGATGAGTTCCTGCGGCAGCTCGGGCAGGCGACCCTGCTTCTGGAGCTTGTGCAGGCGGCGGCGGATCAGCGGCAGCAAGAGCTGCTCGCCCGACATCGCCATGAAGCCGCTGAGGGCGTCGTCGAGTTCCTGGGTGAGCACCCGGATTTCGTAGGCGGTCACGCGCTCGCCGGGGCGCTGCACGGCGGACTTCACGCCGAAGATCAGCTCCAGCGAGTTCGCCAGCCCTTCGGCCTCCTGACGCACGAAGTTCAGGTCGTAGGCTTTCTGGAGCTGGAGCGTGGTCACGTCGCTGGCCTCGCCACGCAGCACCGCGCCGGACTCGGCCTCGGTGAGCTGGCGCTCGCGGATCGTCGAGGTCGGCTTGAGGAACATGATGATCTTCGCCAGCGCGGCGGCACCCTTACGGATCGCCTTGCGCAGCGCCTCCAGCGACTCGAACGCGCCCACGTAGTCGTAGACCAAGCCCTCGCCGTAGTCGTCCACGAGGGACGGCGGCGCGCACAGGGGAATCCACGGGCAGGCGTCGATGGGGTAGGTGCCCACGGTCTCGGGGACTTCGACGCCCTCGACCTCCTGGACCACTTCCCACTCCTTGCCATCTTCCGAGCGACGCACCCAGGTGTAGAGGTTCACGTCGTCGTTCTTGGTCTTTTCGTCGCGTTCCTGGGCGAGCTTCTGCATCACCGCCGCGCGGATCGAGTCCGGCAGCATGGCCGGGGCGATCTTGTCGAGCGTGATGATCTCCAGCACGTTGCCCAGGCCGTCGCGGTCGGTCACGTAGGAGGTCAGCGGATACAGCTTAGGCTTGCCCTCGTCGGGGTCGTAGAGCAGGAAATTGCCGAGGACGATGGCGTGCTTGGCCGCCTCGCTGAGGACCGGGCGGACGCCGCTGGTCTCCAGGTCGTTGACGATGACCCGCTCCACGTCCACCAGCGCGGCCTCCAGTTCGGAGGTCTCCACGCCAGCCTGCTCGGCGATGTTCTCGGCGACTGCCTGGTCAGGCGCGAGCTTGAACACCGAGGCGTTCGGCGGGAGCCAGGCCAGCACGATCTTCGAGGCCAGGGCGTTGACGCACTTCGGGCCGGTGTCGATGTAGGCGGAACCGGGGGTACGCGATTTCGCGCCCTCGTCCACCCACAGGCGGGGCAGGGTAACCTTGGCGCAGCGCTTGGCGCGCGTCTCGGCTTCTTTGCGGTTGGACTTGAGATCGCCGTAGCGCTTCGCGGCCGTCTGCTTCTCGGCCGAGGTCTGCTTGGCGTCAGCCATTCGGAATGGTCAGTCCTTGGTACTGCGTTGCGTTGTTCAGGTCCAGTCGGACCTTGGACTTACGCCGCTGATCGGCCGCGTGGCCGGTCGGCTGGGTGTCCTGGCGGGTCAGCAGGATCGGGTCTTTCTCCTGCTGGTCCGGCATGTTGGGCTTGCTGCACATGATTAGCGGGCGCGGTGCTCCATCTGCTCGACCTTCCGCAGCGCCTTTAGCCGGAGGATCAGGCGGCGCTCGCCCTGCCGGAGCAGGAACTCCTCCTTCGGCTTGGCGGGGTCGTAGATCACTTCGGGGTGCAGTTCGTCCAGGAGGTCGATCAGGTCGTAGGAGTGCAGAGGGATTTGCATAGAACTCCTGGGTTATGAATAGGTGGGGAAACTGTCGTTTCCCCCGATGATGACCACTAAACCCTTAGAGTCGGGCCAGCGATTCCGCGACCATCCGCAGGCGGTGGATCGGGCCGTTGTTGTCGATCACGGTGTCGATCAGGTCGCCGTGGACGCCTGCCTCGGAGGCATGCGCCGAGACCGGGGCCGCGCTGTCGCGGAGCACCTGGACCACCTGGCCGCCCCACTCACGGATGAACTGCGCCTCGTTGTCGAAGCGAACGTCCGACACCACGACGCCAGCAGCGCCGTCGCGGCGGGCCTGACGGATCTTCTGCGCGACCACCTTGACCCACAGGTCGCGGTCGATCATTTCACGGCCCCACTCGGTGCCCACGGTCTGCATCAGGCGGCGCGGGGTCTGCCCGTTGAGCCAGTCGAGCGGCTCCTCCTTGAGCGGGCCGTCCTCCATCGCGGACACCGGCAGGCCGGTGATGTCCGCCACGAAGGCGCGGATCGGGGCCGCGAAGGACAGCTTCACGAAGCCGTGGTCGCTGACCAGGAACTCGGCCAGGGTGTCTTTGCCGCTGCGGGCGCGGCCGGTGATTCCGATGATCTTCATGGGGACTCCAAAAGAGAAACCCGGCCTTAGCCGGGTACAATTCGTGTTCGTTATGGAAGGAGACAGGTATGGCGAGTTCTACGCCGAGTAACACAAACGGAGCGGAAATCTCTGAGCTTGCACAGAAGCTCTATGGCCTACAGGAGGCGATGGATGCGCTCGTGGCATCAGGGCAAGCACAAGGAATTCAGCGAGAGCGCTACGATGCGGCCAAGCAGCTCATCACAGATAAGCTCACTGAGTTCAGCTGCACGTATGAAACGTTGACTACGCCGAAGGCGATCCAGCTTTGGGTTTTCAATAGCCGAGAACCCGTAAGTCGGAATCCGTCAGAGATTGCACACTGGAAGCAGTTCTACGTGGACGAGTTGCGGTAAGCAGGATCAGGTGGCTTGGTTGTCGTCAGGCGAAACACCGGGCGATCAGCCAAGCCGCGCCAGCAACGCCGACAGCGGCCGGCCACAGCTTGACGCTGCCAGCCGAGCGGTACAGGGTGCGTTCGAGGGTGTTGAGGCTGCGCCACCACAGCCAGGCAGCGCCGTAGGCGACGAAGGCGAACAGCACGGCCAGCACGGCGACGATGGTGATGAACAGGATCAGGGTTTCCACAGCTTCACTTCCTTGGTCTTGGGGTTGTAGTCGCCGTAGCGCAGGATTCGCGCGAGGCGTGCTTGGCGGATCGCATCGTGCTTCGACAGCGGCTCGGTGCCGCCGCGGGGGATGCGGGTGGTGTAGGTGGTGACGACGGTGTTCCACAGCGCGCCGAGGTGCTCCTCGACGGACGCATCGCGGTACGCCTCGTGGATGGGCATGAGCAGCTCGTCCGCGCCCTTGTGGCCGATGCCGGGGAAGCCGGGGTAGTTATCCACCTGGTCGCCCGTGAGCACCTGCTTCATCCAGAACAGGTCAGCGTCGTGAGCCGAGATCGGCCGGACGCCCACGTCGGGACGGTTGGGGTTGTAGAGACGGATGCCGGGGATCGTCTGCATGTCCTTGTCGATGGACACGACGATGCGGCTGCCTGGCGCGCGCTTCGGATTCGGGTGCGAGGCCAGCAGCCCCAGCACGTCGTCACCTTCCAGGTTCTCGATCTCCACGATCTTGTCGCCGAACTCGTCGTAGACGAACTCGTCGAGCACGTACCACAGGGCAGGCTTGTCCTTGCTGGCACGGTTGAGCTTGTAGGTTGGGTCGATGTCCTTGCGGAAGTTGTGCTTCTTGCAGGACAGGGCCAGCAGGTAATCACGCGCGCCGAACTTCTCGACGATCTCGTCGATGTAGTCCTCCAGCTTCGCCTTCGCGCGCTCGGGCTGGATCGCTTCGACCTTGTTGCCGTCGCCGTTCCAGTCGATGTTCGCGGTGTTCGAGAACGCGAGCTGGTAGCGCAGCACATCGGCGTCGATCAGTAGCAGGGGGCCGCGCTTGTTCATGCGTCCACCCACTGCCATCCCAGGAACGCCAGCGCGAACCAGCGGTGCAGCCAGTTCGGACGCTCCCGGACCTGCACGAAGAAGTTGCCGCCAATGACCCAGGAACCGGCCGCCTGCGGTGGCCGATAGGTGACGTAGGAAGTCATGGCCGCTTCTCCGGGTGGCGCTCATACCACGCCTGTAGCTCGGCGGCGTAGCGCTTCATTCCGGCCTGGTACTCCGGGCCGTCGCCGAGCGGGTACTCGTGCTCGTCGCACACGAAGTCGGTGGTCGGGATGGTGTACGGAATCTGCGTGCAGGAGTTCCCCGTACACATCGACTGCCACATGATGATGTAGGAGTTCTCGCTGTGCCCTTTCAGGCACGAGCCATAGTCCGCACTCGGCGGCCAGGGCTTCATATCGCACGCAGCGAGGCCAGCACACAGCGCCAGGATCAGGAGAGCGCGCTTCATACCATGCTCTCGTGTACGGCGACCCAGCACTTCTCGCTAACGCGGCGGATGAAGTAGGTCGCGGTGCTCCACTCCACGGGGCGCAGCATGCGCTCGGTGCAGCACGGGCACTTGGCGTTGTAGGCATGAACCTCGGGCTGGTGTTCGAGCACAGCCACGCGGTAGGTGGTACACGGATCGATCACGCGGACATCGCCGTCAGCGGGGCCGCCAATGAAATGCACGCGAAGCCGGTTCTCGTTCATCGGTTCGATTCCTTGAGGACTTCCAGGGCGCTCGCCTTGTCGGCGTTGCAACGCTGGAGGCCGTCCTCGGCGTTGCCGCCGAAGCGGTAGAGGTCGTAGGTGGTGGTGGTCGGGTCAGCCATCACGGCGTCGAGTGAGGAGTGCGTGCCCTCAATGACGGTCGGCTGGAGGAACTGCTCCGGCACGACTTTCGAGGTGTGCGCGGCGCAGCTCGTCAGGAATGCGGCGAGACAGGTAATCGCCAGTTTCCGGGTCAGCATTTGCTGCAATCTCCACAGAGCGGTTGGTGGTGGCGCGGGCGTTCCGCAGCGCTGCATCGAAGGCAGAGCGGCGCACGGCTTCGCGGTTGAGGGTCTCGACGGTCTGCTTGAGGTCGGCCAGTTCCTTTGCCGACTCCTCCAGCTCCGTCACGCGCTGGGCCATTGCGGTGTACTTCCAGGCTGCGAAGCCGCCTGCCGCGAGCGCGGCAACGACCAGCAGCGCCGCGAGGGCGCGCAGGATGTTGGTTGGGTTCATCGGTTCTCTTGGACGTAACAGGCGACTCGCAGAAGCTCCGAGGGAGTCGCGTCGGACTTGATCTGATTCGCGCGTGCGGAGATCACGCGCACGTTGCCCCGGACGTAGCCGAGGTCAGGTTCGATGCGGTCGAGCGTGGGTGAGTTGGGGCCTTGGGCCTTGCGCCCGACAGCGCGGTACAGCGGGATGCCCAGTGCCGGGCAGAAGTCGGGGACCACGATGTCGTCCGACGTGAGGTCGAACGGCAGTCCCTTCCTAGCTGCCCGGCGTTTCGCTTGGCGCACCAGGGCGAGTGCAATGTCCCGCTTGCCGCGGGTCAGTGCGTCTCGGCCCAATTCCTTCCGATCTTGAACTCGCCATCGAGCGGACAGCGGAAGCCGAAGTAATCGCCAGCCTTGCGGATGGCAGCCTGGGCGGTCTTGCCCACGAACTCGGCCTTGTCCTCGTCCACTTCGATTTGCCACTCGTCATGGACGTTGGCGAGGAACTCGTAGTGGACGCCCGGCACCAACCCTGCGGCTTGCAGGTCGGCGTCGAGGATCACCAGGGCTTTCTTCATCACCAGCGCACCGGCCGACTGGAGCAGGGTATTGAGCGCGGCGTGGTCGCTGCGGATGTGCAGCTTCCGGCCGTCGAGACCGATCAGGTATCCCTTCTCGGCCGCGCGCTTCTTGACCCCGCGTACCAGCTTCTCCAGCGCAGGCAGCCCGGCCAGGAACTTCGAGCGGAGCTTCGCCCCGGCCTGGCGACCCTTGCCAACGATGGAGCCGAGCTTCGCGTCGCCTGCCCCATAGAGGAAGGCGTAGATGAAGGTCTTGGCGTTGTCGCGGGTTGGCAGTCCTGCCGCCGATTGGTTGACGGAGTGGATGTCGCCTTCGAGGATGACCTTGGCGTACTCGCCGCCGTCGTGCTTTGCCATGAAGTGCGCCAGGCAGCGCAGCTCCAATCCCGAGGCGTCCGCGCCGACCTGGAGCTTCCCTGTTGGGACGCAGAACAACGAGCGGCACTCGAATCCGTAGCCGCCTTCCTGGCCCTTGAGGATTCCCTTCTCCTTCGAGTGCTGGACCTTCGGCACCTGAGCGATGTTCGGCTTCGAGTGCGTCATGCGGCCGGTCACCGCTGCGTTCTGATTCACGCTGCCGTGGATGCGGCCGTCCTTCTTGATGGCCTTGAGCCACGCCTCGTCGCCTTCGGCGAGCTGGCCGAGGCGCTTATTGACGATGAAGTGCTCCAGCAGGAGCGGGATGATCGGGAACTTGAGCGCGCCCAGGACTTCTTCGTCGATCTTCGGCTGGCCCTTCTCGGTGAACTCCTGGGGCTGCCAGCCGTACATTGCAGTCAAGCGGTCAGCAATGTGCTGGCGGCTTGCCGGGTTGAACACCACGTCCTTGTAGGTCGTGACCTCCACGCCCTTGACGTAACCGCGGCGCTTGTCGTCGCGCTTCGGTACGAACTTGCGCTTCACCACCTTCCACGGCGGAATGACCTTGCGCAGCTCGGCCTCCAGCGCAGTGCGCCGGGACACGAGGATGCACTCCAGCTCACGCGCCTTCTCCTGATCGAACAGGTAGCCGTAGCGCTGCTGACGCGAGAGGATCGGCGCGACGGCCTGCTCCAGCTCGATGGCCTCGGTAGGGAGGCCCTTGCTCATCAGCAACGCGAACAGCGCTTGCGTGACCGCAACGTCCTGGTCGCAGTAGTCGTCCATTTCCTGAGACCACTGTGCCCAGGGATCGAGGCCGCGTGCGGCCATCTGCGCCGCGTAGTCGCCTTTCCAGCGACCGAGGCGGTAGCCCCACGCTTCGAGGGCGTGGCGGCCGATCAGCTTGCCCGGCAACACCGGGTTCGCTCCCTGCTTCTTGCGGGCCTTGAAGTCGCGGTCCTTGAGGTCCGGGTAGACCAGCGTGGACATCAGCAACGTGTCGAAGTACGCCTGGACCTTGAAGTCCGGGAACACCTTGGCGATAGCCGGAATGTCGAATCCGGCGATGTTGTGGCCGACAACGCGCTTGGCCTTCTTGAGCCTCTCGACGGCCTGACGGACTGTCATTTCGCCCGTGCCGTGATCGTTGGCGGACAGGATGGGACCGCGCGGTGCGCCGGTCTCATCTACCTCTTGGAGGGAAATGCAGTGGATCGTGTCAAGTTCGTCGAGGAGGCCATTGGTCTCGCAGTCGAATACGAGGATCAACGGCGGTCCTCCTTACGGGTAGCCGTGGTTGGTTACGGGGATTGCGCGGACGCGGCGGCGGGCGCGGAGGATGTACTCCGGCTCGGGGGCCTTCGGCGGCGTGTGGACGCCCTGCGGCGCGTGGCCGGGGAAGTCGTCGTCCTCGAACAGTTCGTCCTGCTCGGGCTGGTCGGGATGCAGCGTGTAGCCGTAATCCTCGACGTAGTGCGTGATGCGGCGGATGGTGCGCTCGGTGCCGTTGTTGTTCAGCACGAACAGCAGCTTCTCCGATGCGTCGGCAACCGCGCCTTCGAGGGATACGACCACCACCTCGTCGGTGCTGGGTTCGTAGATGGCGACGTGGGCGCAGCACCGCAGATCGAACCGGGCGCAGTGCTCGTGCGGCGTACCGAACTCGAAGCCGATCAGGCTCACGAGGTGACCCTCGGGCGAGCGGAAGTTGCGGATGCCGTTCGGAGCGGCCTCGCTGGTCCAGTCGTTACGGCCGCTCAGGTACGCGGCCACGTAGGTGTAGCTCGCCAGTGACACGAAGAAGCAGTCGATGTCCTTGATTTCGGTCCCGTCGTAGAACGCGCGCAGGCTTCCGCCACCCAGGATCACCAGGTGGCGGACTTCGGCCGGCAACACGTCGAACAGGGACCGAGCGTGTTGCTCGGCAGTCATGGTTGGTCCCTTAGCGGATCAGGTTGGTGAAGCGCTCGGCGACGCGCAGGGCGCGCTCGGCTTCTTCCTCGTGCTCGTCGGCCTGCGAGTGCAGGACATCGGCCTTGTCGCGCAGCGTCGATGCGGTGGCGATGCGGTCGGCGCTGATCTTGAACAGCTTGTCCACCTGGCCCTCCAGCACCTTCACCACGTCGGTCACGGTGTCCTTGCGGAACGGAGCGGTCAGCAGGTCGATTGCGATGGCGACGATCTCTTTCATTGGGGTAGTTCCTCGGCTTTGATGTGGATGACCACGCGCCGCCCAGGCTTGCCGTACATGACACGGCAGGCTTGGTCGGAGCGCGGGAGTTGGTAGGGGAGAACGAGGCTCTCAGCGAAGGAGAGCGGCGCATCAGCTGGGATGAAGCCGACGACCGAGCGGCCGTCAGTAGTCGGAGGTGGATACATCGGATGACTCGTCGGCGAAGTCGCCGTATTCGCCCGGAGCATCTGCATTGAGCAGGCGGCCGGATGCGTGGTCGTAGCTGTAGTAGAGAACCTGGCCGTTCGACTGGCCGGTGAAGCGATCCTTTAGGACGCGGAAGGTCGTGCAGTTGCGCTCGGCCTCGTTCTCGGCCTGCGTGTTGCGCTCCAGGCCGAACGCGAAGTGCGTCCAGAAGCCAATCGCGCGGCTGCCCTTGAAGTGGCGGAGCATCACGCGCCCGCCTTCCTCGTGTGGCTTGCCTTCCGGCGTGGCGAGGTGCGAGACCAGGTAGATGCAGATGAGGTGGCGCTGCGCGAACTGCGCGATCTTCGCCATCGTGTCCTCCAGCATCTTCCGCTCGTCCTCGGCACCGGCCGCAAACGACGTGAGGTTGTCGAGGACGATGTGCTTGACGCCCTCGGCGACGACCATGTGGGCCATCTTGGCTTCGATCACGTCCCACTCGGACGAGCCGAAGTGGTCGTAGATGAACACCTGGCCCTTGTCGAGAATCTCGAACGCGGCTTCCAGCTCCTCCTGCGTCCAGCTCCCATCGGGGACGTGGAAGCGGCGGCCAGCAACCTTGCCTGCCATGCGCTTCGCCGTCTCGACCGGCTGCTGCTCCAGGAAGAACAGGCCAACGCGGTCGCCGGTTTCCTGCGCGATGAAGGCTGCTTCCTCCATCAGCCAGTCGGTCTTGCCGATGCCGGTGCCCGCGCCGAAGGTGTAGACCTCGCCGTACCGCTTGCCGTAGGTCAGCGCGGTGAGGCGCGGGTCGTGCCAAGGCATGCCCATCGAGACCGGCTTGAGTGCCTTCTCCTTGAGGGAGCCGAACGTCACCACTCCATCGGGGCGCTTGGTCTGCGCTTCGTAGATGGCGCGGGTGATCGCCTCGGCATCGCCACGCTGGAGCAGCTCGTTCGGGTCTTTCGCCGGGAGCTGTGCGATCTTGGCCTTGCCGGGAGTCAGCAGCAGCGCCACTTCCTGCGCGGCGGCTTGGCCCGGTTCGTCCATGTCGAACATGAGCACAACCTCGTCGAAGCCGTTGACCCACTCCAGCTCGCGCTTGATGGACTTGGCCGCGCCTTGCGCTCCGTTCGGAACGGACACCACCGGCCAGCGGAGGCCGAGTGCCTGCGCCACGGAGAGCGCGTCGATCTCGCCTTCGGTGATGACGAGGCGTCGCCCCGGTTCGTAGAGGTGCTGGCCGAACAGCCCGCACGCCTTCGAGTCGCCGATGAATGAGAACTTCTTGTCGGGGTAGCGGAGCTTCTGCGCGACGATGCCGCCATCGCGCTTGTAGTTGGCGATCTGCACGGTCTTGCCGTGCTTGTCCTTGCCGATCCAGTAGCCGTACTTACGGCATGCTTCCTCAGTGATACCGCGCTTCGCCAGGGCTTGCGGTTCACCCTTCGCAAAGTCGCTCATGGTTTTCCTGCTGGTGGGTTGAGAGACCTCCTCGCCTTCGGCTGGCTCGTAGTGACCGCAGCCGAAGCAGTAGCCGTGCCCGTCGCTGTAGCGCGCAAGGTTGTCCTTGCTGCCGCAGTTCGGGCACGGCTCTTTGTGGAGGTATTCGGAGTCAGCGCTTTGCACGCTCCACGGACCACATGCGCTTGCGGTAGGAAATGCCGAGGCGACGATTCAGCGCACCCTTGACGGTGCGGCCCAGGCCGCGGAACGGCTTGTCGGCGCGCGCCCATGCGCGCTCGAAAGCCAGGCGCATCGCGGACGGAATGACGGTGGTAGCGGTGTTGGTCATGCGTTCTTCTCCAGCAGGAACTTGGTGAATGCGGCGACTTCTTCGGTCGCATCGTTGGCGTCGAGGCCCAGCTCGTCGGTGCAGTAGTTGCGATACAGCTGGAGCAGCGCATCGACGCGGTACTGCTTCGGAGCGCGGCGCGCTTCCAGGAGCGGAGCCTTGCTGCGGCGCTGACGGCGCGACAGGCGATAGCGCGTGTACCGCTGCCCCGAGGCGTCCTCGCAGGTCTGCGTTTCGATCTCGAAGCCAGCAGCGCGCAGCTCATCGACGCGCGAGGCGAGGCGGCGGATGCGGTAGACGCCTTCGGCCTGCCACGAGGTCAGGTGCGAGTGGCGACGCAGGTGATCCAGGACGACCTGGGTTTGCGGGGGCAGCGGTTTCACGTTGGGTTCTCCTATCGAGGGAAGTCAGGTGCCCACACGACGGGCTTGCCGTAGGCGGCGAGCAGGCGTCGCAGCGCGGCGTGTTGGGCTTCGGTGAAGTTGTCCTCGGGCTGCATGGCGTCGTTGACGCCGCCCAGGAGGCAGACTTGGTATGCGGATTGGTTGTGCTTACCGGCGAGAGCGCCGGGCTGATTCAGCGGGCGACCGTCGTAGATCGAGCCGTCACGTTCGATGACGAAGTGGACGGCGATCTTCGAGTAGCCCTGCGAGCGGTGCAGGCGTGCGAGTTCTTCGCCGGTCGTGACCTGCTCGGGGCGGGTCATGCTGGCGAGGACGAACAGCGCCTCTACCGATTCCAGAGGTTTGAGGCGCACTTAGAGTTTGTAGAGGTGGACTTCGGTGCGTGGTTCTTCGTCCGGCTGCGCCCAGCGCTTACCGGAGAGCAGCCACATGACTTGCTTGTCGTCGGCCCAATAGCCGGTGGCTTTGGTCACAACGTCCATCGGCCCCTTGGCGAGGTTGTCCACGTCGCCCTTGGGAAACGCGGCCTTCGAGGTCTTGGCGCGTTTGCATACCGCGATGATGACCACTAAAACCGGATCGGTCGGCGACAGGTCCAGATCACCGGCTGGCAGATGCTTCTCTGCGGCTTCCTTCCAGGTCTTGTAGGTCTTGCCGTAGTAGACGCCCCAGCGCGAAACCTTCGGGCGCGAGGCGGGCACCGGGTCAAACGGGAACGTGAGGGAGGCCAAATGCTTGGCCCCCCTCGCGGTGTTCACGATGACCGACAGCGGATCAGTAGTCGCCGTCATCGCCCTCGTCGTCGGAGTCGCTGTCGTCGTCCGAGTCGTCATCGCTGTCGCTGAACGGCGCGCTGTCGGCGGCCTCGTAGCCGTCCTCCTCGCCGAAGCCGTAGTCCTTGGCGTTGCGCTGGCCGAACTCGACCAGCTCGATCACCTGGACGGCGACCATGTAGCAGGTCAGGTAGAACTTCTTGGCCGATTCGACGAACGAGCCGCCGATCTCGTAGGAGACCTTGAGTTCGCTGCCGCCGCCGATCTGCGGCGGGTTGTCGATCTTCTTGCCGCGGGCGTCGAAGATGTCCGGGCGCATGGTGAACTTCTTGCCGGTGCGCTTGCTGACGCCGCTGGCCTTCATCTTGAACTTCACCAGCACGCGGCCGGTGTCATCGCCGTTCTCGTCGGTTTCTTCGGTGAACACCGGGGCCACTTCGGCACCCTTCTTCTTCTTCGGGTTCTCGCTCAGGAACTCCTGGAACAGCTCGTCGCGCCGGGTTTCCAGCTTCTTCGCCAGCGCCTTGAAGTCCTTGTCGTTCGGGTCGAACGCCAGGCTCACGGTGTATTCGCCTTCCGGCTTGAACTTGGTGTCCGGTTCGTTCAGGCGCGGCCACACGGCGGTGCCCTTGGGGGAGACGAATCGTTCGCGCTTCTTGGTTGCCATCAGTTGTCGGTCTCGTAGTTGGTCGGGAGATAGATGCCCGCGCGCCACAGGTCAGCGGCGGCGGTCAACGGGGTGTCGGCGGAAATGCCGAAGGCTTCGTCGATGTCGAAGCCGATGAGCGCCTCGTCGATGAAGGCGTCGGTGATCGGGTCACGCATCACGGGTAGTGCGGTTTCAGCTCGCGCTCCGCGTAGCGGCGCACGGCGTTGAGGGTGTTGACCTGCCGGTAGCGGCAGTCCTGCTCCATGCGCGAGACGACCCGCAGCACTTCCATCGGATCGAGGCCGAGCACTTCGCAGAAGTTCTTGAAGGCGCACGCCAAGCCGATCACCTGATCGGCCGGGTGGCCGAGGGACTGCACGCTGTCGATCACTACGAAAGCGCCGCGTGCGGCGCTCTCGGCAGAACGTGAGTGCAGTCCGTCGATGACGCGATCACGCACCTGCGTGCAGCTCCGTCATGCGGTGCTTGAACTCCTCGACCGTGCCGTGTTCGGCCGGGTTGTAGATGCCGAGGACCACACCGAAGTGGTCCTGGGCAACGTAGGTGTTCAGTGCGTGCTGGTAGTTGATGCTCATGTTGATGTTCTCGCTTGGGGTATCAATTGCCAAAGGGGGATGGACTAGGCAAAGAAATAGCGCGACTCCAGCACCAGGCTGAGGTCCAGGTCGCCATGCGGCGGGAGGGGTGGGAGTTTCTCTGCCGCTTCTGGCGGGAGCTGCTCGACGAGTTGCTGTCGGAAGTCGGCCAGTACGTCGCCGCTGTATTGATCGACGAACGCCTGCCGGAGTGCGGCGGCGAGGATTGCTGCCTGGCCCGCGTGCGTACCGTAGGAGTCGTGGATCATGGCGAACGACTCGATGCCGTTCTCTGCCGCGAGGCAGGTGGTCAGCATCATGTGGCTGGCGTCGCAGGAGTGGACGAAGTTCGGACTGATCCCGAGGGTCTGCCTGCGACGGTCGAGCTTAGTACCGCCGATGTTGACCACTAAATTCACCTCGCGGCCTCCGACGTGCGGCCGGATGCGGACGCCTTCCTCCTCGCGGTACTCCTGGAGGACCGGGAAGCCAGCGGGGGTCGTCCAGCTCACCGGCAGGTCGGCCGACGAGGCGACCTTGGAGGCGTCACGCAGCCAGTCCATCGCCGCGCGGGCTGCGATCACGACCTCGCCGATGCACTCCCACAGCAGGGTCGCCAGGTACTCGGCGGTCTCCCAATCGTCCTCCATGCCCAGCTTCTTGAACTTGGAGAGCACCTGGGCGCGCATGCCCGACTTCGTGACGCCGTAGGGCAGCGTCATCACCGGCTGCTTCACGATGTCGCGGGTGAGCTGGCCGTCCAGCTTGATCGCCAGCGGGTCGCCGCTCTCGGCACGGGCGCGCAGCTTCTCCTGGGCCACGTCTTTCACGCGCGAATAGATGTCGGCGGGCTTCGGCTGCGGGATCAGGTTGGTGGCTGCACCGCCCACGGAGTCGCGGAGCATGGCCGAGAAGTTCTGGAGGCCGTTACAGGAGCCGTCGAGCGCGATGGGCAGATGGGAGACGTGATCGCGGCCGTTGAGGCTGTAGCCGAGCCACTCGAAGCACGCTGCCAGCGCGCAGAACGGGCTGTCGGCGTCCATCCAGAAGCGTTGGCCGTCCAGCGGATCGAGGGCGCTGTCGAGAATCTGCTCCTCGTGCTCGCGCACCCAGGCCACGCGCTCCTCGAACGACACCTTGTCCACGCCGAAGCAGTTGGCGACGTGGATGGCGAGCCAGTAGGCACCGTCCTCGCCGAGCGGCACGCCTTGGGCGAACGTCAGCAGGCCCTTGGCCGCATCATCACCCTGCGGGGTCAGCGTCGGGGGCAGGGGGTAGCACCGGCCGCGGAAGTCGAGGTTGTGAGGGAAGTAGATCGCGGGGTACTCGGCGAACTTCTCCGCCAAGGCGATCTTCTGCGCGGCGGCGAGGCGGGTGGACACGCTGCGCGCGTTGGCCTCGTAGACCTTGGCGCGGTCGCGCTTCCATTCCTTGAACTCGTCGGCGTGGTGCTCCTTGAAGTAGTCCGGGTCGGTCTCCAGCAGGGCAGGGCGGCTCGGCAGGTCCATCAGTTCACGCTCCGGCAGCCCGGCGACACCGCCGCCTGCGTTCCACAGCTCGCGCATGACCTCTAGGACGGGCACGTTCACCTTCCAGGCGGTTGCCTGGATGGCGTTGAGGGCCTGGTAGACGTTGGGCATATCGACCAGCGCCAGCTCGCGCTTGTAGGCGCGGTTGCGGGTACGCACGAGGTCAGCCCGGCCGCCGATGTCGGTCAGGTAGCCGCCGTCGCGGGGCGTGGTCCACGGACGGGGCGGGACGACCATCGGCATCAGCACCGGCTGGTACAGGGCGGCGCTGTCGTGGGCCTTGGTCAGCCAGTCGAGCACCTTCTGATTCCCGGCGATGAGCAGGTGGCGCTTGCCGCGCTCGGCGACGGTGACCAGCTCGACCAGCCCGGTCGCCTCGACGAACAGCTCGATGAGCTTCATGCCCACCAGCAGCGCGTCCTTGTCGGACAGGTAGAGGCGCTTGTCGTCCTCGGGGGCGAACTCGGCGTCGGCGATGACGTGCCGCATGACGGCGGTGGAGTGCCGGGCCGAGGTGGACTTCTTGAGCTGCTCCTGGACGACCCGGTACAGGCCGGGGTGCTTCTCGCGGAGCAGGGAGAAGTTGATCTCGTTGGCGACCTCGTGGCCCAGGGTGATCGCCACGGACACCGCCTTGCGGTGATCGGCGACCAGCGCGTTGACGCAGGTGAAGCTGGTCAGATAGGCGAGGGCGTGGGGGTTCAGGTGGCGGATGAATTTGAGGGCGGCGTGGCGCTTGCCCGGCTTGCCGGTGTCGGCTTCGGCCACGAACGCCATGATCGCGGCGGCGGTGGCGTCGATGCTCTCCATGACCAGCTTGCGGCCGGGGCCGGTCTCGGCCTCCTGGCGCTGCTCCCTGATCTTCTCGTAGCGGGCAATGCCCAGGCTGGTGCTTTCCTTCTCCAGTTCGAGCTGGGCGGCGTGCAGGTCGTTCTCTTGCCAAGTCGTCATCGTTTGCCCTCGGGGGATGCAAAAGTCAAAACGGGAGGACCGCACCGGGGGCTGCCCGGTACGGTCCTGAGTGGTTCGGTTGTTGGTCCTGGGTGGACCTATGTGGAACTGTAGTAGTCCTCGGTGGTGAACAGCAATGAGTAGTTCTGAATGGTTGTCCTAGGAGGAGGTCCGCCGAAGATGACCACTTTATTCGGCGTCACCTGGTGTCACCTGTCGCGGCACCCGGCGTCACCTATATGTCACCCGAAGCGTCACCTGATAGACTGGAACGCTGTAAGTAGTTGAGTGGTCAGCACTAATCGGCAGGGGCTTCGGGATTTAGGTTCCAGTGCCGCAAGGCGTGGGGGTTCGAGTCCCCCCTTTCGCACCAGTGCCGGCCTGTCCCCGCCCTGATCGGGCCCCGCTGCCCCCCCTTGACCGGCACGCGCTGGCAGTGCAGGCCGAATTGGGCGAAACTAAAGGGCTGCGGCAAGCAGGCGCGTCCCAGACGTCGTGTCCTTACAACCGTTTCATCCCAATCATCGAGCCGGGGGCGTGGGCCACCGGTGGCAGGAGTCAACATGCAAGCTTCGATCGAATCCACCGGCAACCTGGAACGCCGCCTGAGCTTCTCGCTGCCGGAAGACCGTCTGCAGAGCCACATCGTCGGCCGCCTGGGCGAAATCGCCCGTACCACCCGCATCAAGGGTTTCCGTCCGGGCAAGGTGCCGGCCAAGGTGATCGAGCAGCGCTTCGGCGCGCAGGTCCGTGGCGAGGCGCTGGACGGCCTGCTGCGCGAAACCTTCGACGCGGCCGTGCGCGAGCACGATCTGCGCATCGTCGGCAGCCCGCGCATCGACAAGGGCGACGAGGGTGAGTTCTCCTTTGTGGCCACCGTGGAAGTGGTGCCGGACTTCGGCGACATCGACGTCAGCAAGCTGACTGTCGTGCGCCACACCGCCGAGATCACCGACGCCGACATCGACCAGATGATCGAGAACCTGCAGAACCAGCGTCGTACCTGGGCCCCGGTCAGCCGTGGCGCGCAGGACGGTGACCTGGTCGCGGTGGAAACCTGGTCGCAGGCTGGTGAAGAGCGCCTGCCGGCCGAAGGCACCGAGAAGGGTTCGATCGTGCTCGGCCAGGGCATGATGTTCGAAACCATTGAAAAGGGCCTGGTCGGCCTGGCCAAGGGCGAAGAGAAGACCCTGGACGTCGAGTTCCCGGCTGACTGGCGCGTGCCGGTGCTGGCCGGCAAGACCGTGCAGGTCACCGTCAAGGTCGCCGAAGTCTCCGAGCCGGTCGTGCCGGCGGTCGACGAAGCCTTCATCAAGAGCTTCGGCGTGAAGGGTGGCGATGTGGAGCAGTTCCGCAGCGACATCCGCGCCAACCTGGAGCGCGAGCTGAAGGGCGCCCTGATGAACCGCCTGCGCCGTGAAGTGGGCGAGCAGCTGATCGCCGCCTATTCCTCGGTGGAAATGCCGCCGCGCCTGGTCGAGAACGAAGCCCGCGCCATGCTGGCCCAGCAGGTCGAGCAGATCCGCCGCAACGGCCAGAACGTCGGCGAGATCCCGGCCGATGCCCACGAAGGCTTCAAGGAAGCGGCCGCCAAGCGCGTGCTGGTCGGCCTGCTGGTCGGTGAAGTAGCCCGCATCAACGACCTGCGCCTGGAAGCCAAGCGCCTGAACGAAACGATGCGTCTGATCGCTTCGACCTACGAAGAGCCGGAGCAGGTCATTGAGATGTACCGCAACGACCCCCAGCTGATGTCTGGCCTGCAGAACCGTGTGATGGAAGAGCAGGTGATCGACTGGATCGCCGAGCGTGCCCAGCACACCGAAGAGAAGCTGTCGTTCCAGGACGCGATCCGCCAGTAAGCCCGGGCGGATCACCGGATGCCCCGCGCCTTTGCCGGCGCGGGGTTGTTGCCCCCCAAGATAGGTACCTCACGTAATGGACAACCGAACCAAAGCCCTGAACCTGGTTCCGATGGTGGTCGAGCAGACCAGCCGCGGCGAGCGTGCCTACGACATCTATTCGCGCCTGTTGAAGGAGCGCCTGATCTTCCTCGTGGGCCCGATCGACGATCACATGGCCAACGTGGTGGTGGCGCAGTTGCTGTTCCTGGAATCGGAAAACCCGGAAAAGGACATCAACATCTACATCAACTCGCCGGGTGGCGTGGTCACCGCCGGCATGGCGATCTACGACACCATGCAGTACATCAAGCCGAATGTGAGCACCACCTGCATCGGCCAGGCTGCCTCGATGGGTGCCCTGCTGCTGGCCGCGGGCGAAGCCGGCAAGCGCTATGCGCTGCCGAACTCGCGCGTGATGATCCACCAGCCGCTGGGTGGCTACCAGGGCCAGGCCACCGACATCGACATCCACGCGCGTGAGATCCTGACCCTGCGTTCGCGCCTGAACGAGGTGCTGGCCAAGCACACCGGCCAGTCGCTGGAGACGATCGCCCGCGACACCGAGCGCGACAACTTCAAGAGCGCCTTCGAGGCGCAGGCCTACGGTCTGGTCGACCAGGTCCTGGAGCGTCGTCCGGATGAGTCGATCCAGGCCGGTTGACCGGCCTTCACGGGGCCATGGAGGCCTCGTTCCTGCAGGGTCGGGCGGGACTGGTGTCCCCTCGGCCCTGTGCTATTCTCGAATCGAACCCCCGTTCAGCGGGTGGGGTAACTGGGTAAGCGAAGCATGAGCGAAGACCGCCAAGGTCGTTCCACGGACACCGGCAAGATCCTCTACTGCTCTTTCTGCGGCAAGAGCCAGCATGAAGTGCGCAAGCTGATTGCGGGTCCGAGCGTGTTCATCTGTGATGAATGCGTGGAGCTGTGCAACGACATCATCCGCGAGGAGCTTGAGGAAAAGGCGCAGTCGGCGCGCAGTTCGCTGCCGAAGCCGCGCGAGATCCTCGAGGTGCTCGACCAGTACGTGATCGGCCAGAACCGCGCCAAGCGCACCCTGGCCGTGGCCGTGTACAACCACTACAAGCGCATCGAGAGCCGGCAGAAGAACGACGACGTCGAACTGGCGAAGTCGAACATCCTGCTGGTCGGCCCGACCGGTTCGGGCAAGACCCTGCTGGCCGAGACCCTGGCCCGCCTGCTCAACGTGCCGTTCACCATGGCCGACGCCACCACGCTGACCGAAGCCGGTTACGTGGGCGAGGACGTGGAGAACATCATCCAGAAGCTGCTGCAGAAGTGCGACTACGACGTCGAGAAGGCGCAGCAGGGCATCGTCTACATCGATGAAATCGACAAGATCTCGCGCAAGAGCGAGAACCCGTCGATCACCCGCGATGTGTCCGGCGAAGGCGTGCAGCAGGCCCTGCTGAAGCTGATCGAAGGCACCGTGGCCAGCGTTCCGCCGCAGGGCGGCCGCAAGCACCCGCAGCAGGAATTCCTGCAGGTGGACACCAAGAACATCCTGTTCATCTGCGGCGGCGCGTTCGCCGGGCTGGACAAGGTGATCCAGGCCCGTTCCACCGACGTCGGCAGCATCGGCTTCGGCGCCAAGGTGAAGAGCAGCGAGCGCAAGCAGGAAGTGGGCAAGGTGCTGGCCGAAGTCGAGCCGGAAGACCTGATCAAGTTCGGCCTGATTCCCGAGTTCGTCGGCCGCCTGCCGGTGGTGGCGACCCTGGAGGAGCTGGACGAGCCGGCCCTGATCAAGATCCTGACCGAGCCGAAGAACGCCATCACCAAGCAGTTCAAGAAGCTGTTCGAGATGGAGAACGTCGAGCTGGAGTTCCGCCCGGACGCGTTGTCGGCCATTGCCCGCAAGGCGCTCAAGCGCAAGACCGGTGCCCGCGGCCTGCGTACCATCGTCGAATCGGTCCTGCTGGACACCATGTACGACCTGCCGTCGCAGGAAAACGTCAGCAAGGTGGTGGTGGACGAGTCGGTGATCGAGCACAAGTCCGAGCCGTACCTGATCTACCAGACCCCAGCGGCCCCTGAACAGAAGGCCGCAGGCGCCGAGTGATCCTTCCAGGTTGTTGATTGGAAAGGATTTTCAAGGAATGCCTTGCATCTGAAAGCCGATGGCCCCATAACGGGGCCATCGGCTTTTTTTGTCTCCGGAAGATGCCCTCCCGGAGGCGGTTTTCCCCCTTCCCTGGAGCCCCCATGGCCCGTTCCCCAAGTGAAACCCTCGACCTGCCGGTCCTGCCGCTGCGCGACGTAGTGGTGTTCCCGCACATGGTCATCCCGCTGTTCGTCGGCCGTGACAAGTCCATGCACGCGCTCGAACAGGCAATGGAGGCGGACAAGCGCATCCTGCTGCTGGCGCAGAAGTCGGCCGAAACCGACGACCCGCATGCGGCCGACCTCTACCAGGTCGGTACGCTGGCGCAGGTGCTGCAGCTGCTGAAGCTGCCCGACGGCACCATCAAGGTGCTGGTCGAAGGACTGTCGCGCGTGCAGGTCACCCACGTCGACGAGCGCAACGGCTCGCTGCACGGCCAGGCGGTGGAGATCGACGCCACTGACGAGCGCGAAGCGCGCGAGGTCGAGGCCATCGCCCGCTCGCTGATGTCGCTGTTCGAGCAGTACGTCAAGACCAACCGCAAGCTGCCGCCGGAGCTGTTGCAGACGTTGTCGGGCATTGATGAGCCGGCGCGCCTGGCCGACACCATCGCCGCGCACATCAGCGTGCGCCTGGCCGACAAGCAGCGCCTGCTGGAAACGCTGGCCGTGGGCGACCGCCTGGAAATGCTGGTCGGCCTGGTCGACGGCGAGATCGACGTGCAGCAGATGGAGAAGCGCATCCGCGGCCGCGTGAAGTCGCAGATGGAGAAGAGCCAGCGCGAGTACTACCTCAACGAACAGATGAAGGCCATCCAGAAGGAACTGGGTGACCTGGACGACGCACCGGGCGAGCTGGAAGAACTGGCCCGCAAGATCGCCGAAGCCGGCATGCCGAAGGCCGTTGAAGCCAAGGCGCGCAACGAACTGAACAAGCTCAAGCAGATGTCGCCGATGTCGGCCGAAGCCGCGGTGGTGCGCAACTACCTGGAGTGGCTGCTGGGCGTGCCATGGAAGAAGCGCAGCAAGGTGCGCAAGGACCTGAAGGCTGCGCAGGACACCCTCGACGCCGATCACTACGGCCTGGAGAAGGTCAAGGAACGCATCCTTGAATACCTGGCGGTACAGTCGCGCGTGAAGCAGATGAAGGGACCGATCCTGTGCCTGGTCGGGCCGCCGGGCGTGGGCAAGACCTCGCTGGGCCAGTCCATCGCCAAGGCCACCAACCGCAAGTTCGTGCGCATGTCGCTGGGCGGCGTGCGCGACGAGGCCGAGATCCGTGGCCACCGTCGTACCTACGTCGGTTCGATGCCGGGCCGCATCGTGCAGAACCTCAACAAGGTCGGCAGCAAGAACCCGCTGTTCGTGCTCGACGAGATCGACAAGATGTCGATGGACTTCCGTGGCGATCCGTCTTCGGCGCTGCTGGAAGTGCTCGACCCGGAGCAGAACAACGCGTTCAACGACCATTACCTGGAAGTGGACCTGGACCTGTCCGAAGTGATGTTCGTGGCCACCTCGAACTCGCTCAACATTCCCGGCCCGCTGCTGGACCGCATGGAAGTGATCCGCATCCCCGGCTACACCGAGGATGAGAAGCTCAACATCGCCACCCGCTACCTGGTGCCCAAGCAGGTCAAGGCCAACGGCCTGCAGCCGGAAGAGCTGGAGATCGGCAGCGATGCCATCCAGGACATCGTGCGCTACTACACGCGCGAATCGGGCGTGCGCAACCTGGAACGCGAGATCGCCAAGATCTGCCGCAAGGTGGTGAAGGAGATCGCGCTGGCCGGCCCGCAGCCGGCGGCGAAGGCGAAGAAGGGTGCGAAGAAGAAGGCGCTGGTGAGCGTGTCCAGCAAGAACCTGGACAAGTACCTGGGCGTGCGTCGCTTCGACTTCGGCCGTGCCGAGGAAGAGAACGAGATCGGCCTGGTCACCGGCCTGGCCTGGACCGAGGTCGGCGGCGATCTTCTGCAGATCGAATCGACGCTGGTGCCGGGCAAGGGCCAGCTGATCCTGACCGGCCAGCTCGGCAACGTGATGAAGGAATCGGCTTCAGCGGCGCTGTCGGTGGTGCGTTCGCGCGCGGTCGGCTTCGGCATCGACAGCGACTTCCTGCAGAAGCACGACGTGCACCTGCACGTGCCCGATGGCGCCACCCCGAAGGACGGCCCGAGCGCCGGTGCGGCAATGGTCACCTCGCTGGTGTCGATGTTGACCAGGGTGCCGGTGCGTGCCGACGTGGCGATGACCGGCGAGATCACCCTGCGTGGTCGCGTCACCGCCATCGGTGGCCTGAAGGAAAAGCTGCTGGCGGCACTGCGTGGCGGCATCCGCACGGTCATCATCCCGGAAGAGAACCGCAAGGACCTGGCCGACATTCCGGCCAACGTCACCCGCGATCTGAAGATCGTCCCGGTGAAGTACATCGAAGAGGTCCTGGACCTGGCGCTGGAGCGTCCGTTGGCACCGAAGAAGGCGCGCAAGAGTGCGCAGCGTGTCACGGTGCGCAGCAAGGCCAAACCGAGTGGAAGCGCGCGCGTCAAGCATTGACGCGCGCTGTCCAATGGCCCGAAACCCGCGTCATTGCTGGCTTTCCAGCTTGCGTGGGGGTAGGGCCACTGGTATAAAAGCAGCACTCGCGAATGAGTGATCGCTGTCAGCGATGACTGAATCGGCGAACCGTTTCCACATGGTGGCCGCATGCAGAAGGCATGCGGTTGCTTCCCTGTCGAATAAGCGGAACCCACCGCCAAAGGAGTTGTAGAGAATGAACAAGACCGAATTGATCGATGCCGTTGCTGAAGCTGCCGACCTGACCAAGGCCGAGTCCAGCCGCGCTGTCGATGCCGTCGTTGCTGCCATCACCAAGGCGCTGAAGGACGGCGATGCGGTCACCCTGGTTGGCTTCGGTACCTTCCAGGTCCGCGACCGTGCTGCACGCACCGGCCGCAACCCGAAGACCGGCGACACCATCAAGATCGCTGCTTCGAAGAATCCGTCGTTCAAGGCTGGCAAGGCCCTGAAGGATGCTGTAAACTAAGCGGCTCGCTGGGGTGCTTAGCTCAGCGGTAGAGCGTCTCCTTTACACGGAGAGGGTCGGGGGTTCGAAACCCTCAGCACCCACCACAGCACCGCGGTAAAAGTTTGAGTGTGGAGCGGTAGTTCAGCTGGTTAGAATGCTGGCCTGTCACGCCGGAGGTCGCGGGTTCGAGTCCCGTCCGCTCCGCCATTCAACGAGGCCTCCGGCCAAAAGCTGGAGGCTTTGTTTTCTTCCCGGTCCAGGCCGGCTGGAAAGCAAAAAAAGCAACAATGCGGAGCGGTAGTTCAGCTGGTTAGAATGCTGGCCTGTCACGCCGGAGGTCGCGGGTTCGAGTCCCGTCCGCTCCGCCATTCAACGAGGCCTCCGGCCAAAAGCTGGAGGCTTTGTTTTCTTCCCGGTCCAGGCCGGCTGGAAAGCAAAAAAAGCAACAATGCGGAGCGGTAGTTCAGCTGGTTAGAATGCTGGCCTGTCACGCCGGAGGTCGCGGGTTCGAGTCCCGTCCGCTCCGC
>NZ_JAPTFQ010000072.1:0-25236 GCF_030985535.1 Stenotrophomonas sp. Sm2128 | reverse complement strand
CACTGCTTCGCAAGCGCCCGAACGCACAGCCGCCAGCGGCTGGGCCGGGCCCCGGAGGGGGACTTGCAGCGTCCCCCGCAACCGGACCCACCCCGCCATCCCCCGGAATGCCAGCTCTTGATGTTGACGTTGACGTTGACGTTGCTTCTGCGGGTGCAGGGCGCAGCCCTGCCGCTTACCCAACCGGCTGCAGCGGCACCTTCGCCAGCACCCGCGCCCACGGGAACAACGGCCCCGGATCACGTTTGCGCGCCACCATCAGCGTCGGATCATCGCTGGCCGGCACCTGCTCCCGATCCAGCTGGTCATGCCCGGCAATCCGTTGCAGCGACGGATAGCGTGCCACCAGCGCCAGCAGCAGCCGCTCCAGCGCTTCCAGCTGCGCCTCGGTGTAGGCCTCGCCCATCGCCTGGTGACGGCTGTCGAACCAGTGCGGGTAGCGCCCGGTATTGACCAGCTCGATGCCCAGCGTATGCGCGTTCATGCCGCGCACGTGGTGGGCCACCCGTTCCGGTGCCACGTACTGCACCACGCTGCCATCGCGGTCGATGTAGAAATGCCCGCTGTTGCCGGCACCACTGTCGTACAGCACACGCTCGCCGTACTCGCGGGCCGTCGCCAGGTCGGGCAGCTCGGTGCAGTGGATCACCACCATCTCCAGCGTGGCCGGGTCGCGCAGTGGCAGGCGGTCTTCGTAGGGCAGGGGCTGCAGCTGCAGGCCGGGCAGGAGCGGGTTGGGCATCCGGCGATGCTAGCATTGCGGCATGAACCTGCCTTCCCTTTCCTTGTCGGCCCGTTCGTGCGGAGCGCACGCATGAGCCGCGGCCACTGCATCCTGTCCCACGGCTTCGAGAGCGGCCCGGAGGCGACCAAGGTCACCGCGCTGGCCGAGGTGGCACAGCGCCTGGGCTGGACCCACGAGCGCCCCGACTACACCGACCTGGACGCGATGAGCGAGGTCAGCCGGGTGGGCGACGTGCCGACCCGCCTGCGCCGCCTGGTCGAGCGCGCCGCCATCGCTGCCCGGCAGGGGCCGGTGGTGCTGGCCGGCTCCAGCCTGGGCGCCTACATCTCCGCCATCGCCTCGCTGCAGGTGCCGGTGGCCGGCCTGTTCCTGATGGTGCCGCCCACCACCATGGGCCCAATGCCGGCGCTGGATGCCGCCGCCGTGCCGACCACCGTGGTGCAGGCCTGGCATGACGATGTGGTCCCGGCCGCCGGGGTCATCGCCTGGGCGCAGGCGCGTTCGGCGCAGCTGCTGCTGGTCGACGACGGCCACCGCCTGGAACGCCACGTGGAGGCCTCCGCGCAGGCCTTCGAGCGCCTGTTGCGGCAACTGTGAAGCCCGGGCGCACGGCGCGCCCGCCCGCATTGACTACAATGGCAGCCCCGCCGCCCCTGGCGCGGGCCTGCCGGCCGTGCCTACGGCCCTCCTTTCCGACCGGCCCGGCCCCTGTGCCGCGCCCGACCACCTGCGAACCGATCCCGTGAAATTCTTCGTCTCCTGCGCCAAGGGCCTGGAATACCTGCTTGCCGATGAACTGTCGGCCCTGGGCCTTGGCAAGGCCACTGCCACCATTGCCGGCGTCAACGCCGAGGGCGAACTGGAGCAGGCGCTGCGGATCGTGATGTGGTCGCGCCTGGCCAGCCGCGTGCTGTGGCCGATCGACGAGTTCGAGTGCCCGGACGAGCAGGCCCTGTATGACGGCGTGCGTGCGCTGCCGTGGCACGAGCACATCAAGCCGGAGATGACCCTGGCGGTGGACGCACACGTGTCCGGCGACAAGATCACCCATGCCCGCTTCGCCGCGCAGCGGATCAAGGACGCCATCGTCGATCGCATGCGCGATGAAGGCCTGGAGCGTCCCTCGGTCAACACCGACCTGCCTGATGTGCGCGTCAACCTGTCGCTGCGCAAGGGCCGCGCCTCGCTGTCGATCGACCTCGGCGGTGGCCCGCTGCACCGCCGTGGCTGGCGCGGTGCTGCCCACGAGGCACCGCTGAAGGAGAACCTGGCCGCCGCGCTGCTGCTGCGCGCGCAGTGGCCGCGCCTGCACGCCGCCGGTGGCGGCCTGCTGGACCCGATGTGCGGCAGCGGCACGCTGCTGATCGAAGGCGCGCTGATGGCCGCCGACGTCGCCCCGGGCCTGATGCGCCACGGCAGCCTGCCGCCGAGCCGTTGGCTGGGCTTCGACAAGTCGGCCTGGAAGACTATCCAGAGCGAAGCGCGCGATCGCGAGGCCGCCGGCCTGGCCGCGCTGAAGCCGGTCATCCACGGCAGCGACATCGACCCGACCGCGATCCAGGCGGCACGCGAGAATGCCGAGGTCGCGGGCGTCGCCCACGCGATCCGTTTCACCCGTGCCGATGTGGCCGACCTGGCCGCGCCCGAACAGGAGATCGGTGCGGTGGTCTGCAACCCGCCCTACGACGAGCGCCTGGCTGCGGATCCGGCGCTGTACCGCGCATTGGGCAATGCCCTGCAGAAGGCGGTGCCGCAGTGGCGCGCCAGCCTGCTGTGCGGCAACGACGAACTGGCCTTCGCCACCGGCCTGCGCGCGGGCAAGAAGTACCAGATGTTCAATGGTGCGCTGGAATGTGCGCTGATCGTCTGCGACCCGATCGCCGTGCCGGGCCGTGATCCGGCACAGCCACGCGAGCTGAGCGAAGGCGCGCAGATGGTGGCCAACCGCCTGCGCAAGAACCTGAAGAAGTTCAAGAGCTGGCGTGCCCGCGAAGACATCACCTGCTTCCGCGCCTATGACGCTGACCTGCCGGAGTACGCGGCCGCCATCGACGTGTACGAGGAAGACGGCGGCAAGCGCCGTACCTTCCTGCACGTGCAGGAATACGCCGCACCGGCCGCGATTCCGGAGAACGACGTGCGCCGCCGCCGCAACGAGCTGCTGGCTGCCGCGCGCGAAGTGTTCGGCGTGTCGCCGGAACAGGTCTCGATGAAGTCGCGCGAGCGCGGCAAGGGCGGCAGCAAGTACGGCCGCTTCGAGCAGCGAGATGAATTCATCGTGGTGCGCGAGAACAACGCACTGCTGCAGGTGAACCTGTTCGACTACCTCGATACCGGCCTGTTCCTCGACCATCGCCCGCTGCGCCGGATGATGGCCGAGCAGGTGCGTGGCAAGCGTTTCCTCAACCTGTTCTGCTACACCGGCGTGGCCAGCGTGCAGGCCGCCGTGGCTGGTGCCGCCAGCACCACCAGCGTCGACCTGTCGGCCACTTACCTGCAGTGGTGCTACGACAACCTGGCGTTGAACGGGCAGGGCGGCAACCAGCACCTTCTGGTGCAGGCCGATGCGATGGCCTGGCTGGAAGGTGACCGTGGCCAGTACGACGTGATCTTCTGTGACCCGCCGACCTTCTCCAACTCCGCACGCGCCGATGACTTCGACGTGCAGCGCGAACAGCTGAAGCTGCTGCGTGCGGCGGTGGCGCGGCTGGCCCCGGGGGGCGTGCTGTACTTCTCGAACAACTTCCGCCGCTTCAAGCTGGAAGAAAACGCCATTGCCGAATTTGCCCAGTGCCGCGAGATCACCGCGCGCACCATCGGCCCGGACTTCGAACGCAACGCGCGCATCCATCGCGCGTGGGAGCTGAAGCGGTTGGGGTAACACGACGCCCGGGGTCGGATCCCCTGCGCGAAGCGCAGGGGCTCTGACCCCATCTGGATCTACGTACCAGGGGTCAGAGCCCTTGCGCTTCGCGAAAGGGATCCGACCCCGGTGGCCCGGTTACAGCAACGCCACCAGTAGCCCGGCCACGGGCAGCGCGACCGCCAGCGGTGCGATCCATTTCGGTCGGTACGGATACAACCCGAACGACAGCGCCACGCCGCCTACAGTCATCGTGCCCAGCCACAGCACCGGGCCGATCGCCCAGCCGTGGTCGGCCACGCACAGTGCGAACGCTACCGCCAGCAGTGCCCAGCCCAGTACCCGCCACTGCGTGCGCCGTGCCGGGGGGGCTGCAGCCTTGCCGTGCAGATCGTGCTGGTGCTTTTCCATCGCCAGCGACAGCGCAGTAAACGCAGAGAACGACAGGGTCAGCGCCAGCAGCATCATGCGCTGGCCTCCGCTTCGGCCGCTTCTGCAGTGTTCACCGATGCCTTCGGCGCAGCCGCAGCGGCCGCACGCTTCTTCTTCTCGGCCGCACTCAGCGGTGGCGTCCAGCGCTGCATGCGCCAGCCGCACAACGCCAGCATCGCACCGAAGGCGATCATCGACAGATCGACGCCAGCCAACACCCAGTCACCACTGCGCAGGGTGATGCCCAGATGCGCGTGCGTGGTCAGGGCATTGACCACCGGCACCAGTGCGAACGCGGCTGCGCCCAGGTACAGCTGCCACGCCCACATCATCCGCTTGGGCCAGATGAAGGCGGCCAGCAGGGCCGCGCCCCAGGCATAGAAGAACACGTTGGCTTCCGCACTCGCGCGCTCGGCGATGTCCAGTGGCAGCAGGCGGTTGCCCCAGAAGTAGGCGGCAAAGGCAATCGGCAGGCCGGCCACGGTGCCGATGTTCAGCGCATCGACCAGGCGCAGGCCGAAGCCGGTGCGGCCGCTCTTGGCATGCTTCGGGCGTTCCTTCACCGCCCACAGCACCACACCGCTGGCGACCATCAGGCAGCCGACCAGGCCGGACAGGAAGAACAGTGCACGCAGGCCCCAGTCGGCGAAGCGGGCCAGGTGCAGGCCATACAGCACGCCACGGGTCGCGGTAGCTCCGCCCGACGGTGGCGTCTCTTCCAGCAGCGCACCGCTGACCATGTCGTAGCGCACGGCCGGGGTGTCGGTGGACAGGCGCTTGCCGTCGCGCTGGCGGATGTCGATCACCGCATTGGCCGCACCCGGGTTGGACACGGTGAAGCCGGCCACTTCCACGCCGTGCCAATGCGCGCGTGCGCTGTCCAGCAGCTGTGCGATCGGCAGCGGGGTCGCGCGGCCTTCGGCCGGTGCGGTCACCTCCGGCATGCCACCGAAGGCCTCGAAGAAGAACTGGTCCTCGTCCTGTGGGTAGGCGACTTTCACGCCCCAGGGCAGGTACATGACCATCAGGGTGACGATGCCGGTGTAGGTGATCATCGCGTGGTAGGGCAGGGCCATCACTGCGCTGACGTTGTGGAAATCGAGCCAGGAGCGCAGGCCCTTGTCCTTGCGGAAGGTGAAGAAGTCCTTGAAGATTTTCTTGTGGGTGATGACGCCGGTGATGATCGCCACCAGCATGAACATCGCGCAGAAGCCAACCAGGTAGCGCGCCCACAGCACCGGGATGTAGTGCAGGTCGAAGTGCAGGCGGTAGAAGAAGTCGCCGCCGCGGGTCTCGCGCGCCTTCAATGCCTGTCCGGTGTTGGGATCAAGCGTGGCATCGCCGAAGCCACCGCGGCGGCCACGGCTGGGGTCGGCCAGTTCCGGCGGCAACCGCCAGAACATCTGCATGGCCGGGTTGCGCGGCTGCGGCAAGGTGACGAACCAGTTCTCGGCCTGCGCGGCGTTGGCCTGCAGGTAGTCCACCGCGCGTTGCGCGGCGACGTCGATGCTGACGTTGCTGGACGGCAGTTCCGGGCGCATCCAGCGGCTGATTTCCTCGCGGTAGTAGCTGGCCGTGCCGGCCATGAAAATCAGCAGCAGCAACCAGCCGACCAGCAGCCCGGTCCAGGTGTGCAGCCAAGCCATTGACTGGCGGAACCCGTTCTTCATGCCCAGGCCCCCAGCATGCGCGCGATGGCCGCCATCAGCAGGGTGGGAGCGAGAATGCCGACCCACGCACGCAGCGCGCTGCGGGTGGCGAAGGCCCACAGCGCTGCGCAGGCGGCCACCAGAATCGCCAGCAGCATGCCGGTCAGCACGGCCTGGCCGCGCGCACCGGGCAGGGCCACCGCGCAGAACACGCTGGTCACCGAGGCCAGCGCGTAGCCGCCGAAGATTGCAGCCAACGAGCGTGACAGCACGCCCCAGCGCGGGTTGGAGAAGTAGGTGCGGGGGCTGGCGGTTGCGGGCGAGCGGTCCACGGAGGTCCTGCAGGTTGGAGAAGGGATGGAACGCGTCCGCGGCCCCTTGCGCCCTGCGCATGTTGCCCAGCGTGTCCCACCGACGAGGCACGGCCCGCGCGGACGGGCGGCCCAGAGGTCGGGGATGTACACGGGCGATGGGCACGTCTCCGTACCCTTTGGCTAAGCGCACAACCGATCAGTAAATGATAGGCATTCGCATTTTATGAATCAAGCGTGACGATCCTGATGGCGCAGCTGGGCCTAGAACCTGAACACCACGGTCGCCGCGTGCAGCAGCAGGCCGATCAGGCCACCCACCAGGGTGCCGTTGAAGCGGATGAACTGCAGGTCGCGACCCACGCTCAGTTCCAGCTGCTCGACCAGGTGACGTTCGTCCCAGCTCTTCACGGTCTGCGCGATATGCGTGGTCACGCCCTCGCGCAGGCGGCCGGTCAGGCGCTGGGCGCCCTCCAGCAGATGCTGGTTCAGCGCATCGCGCAGGGCCGGGTCGGCCTGCAGGCTGCTACCCAGCGAGGCCAGGCTGCGCTGCACGTGGCCGACCAGCGCCGAATCCTCACGCTGCAGATCGGCGCGCAGGCTGGCATGGATGCGCGCCCACAGCCCCTGCACGTAGTCCTGCAAGGCCGGGTGGTCGATCATTTCCTGCTTGAGCTGTTCGATGCGTTCGGCCAGGGCCGGGTCCTCGCGCAGGCGCTGCACGTAGTTCTGCAGCCAGCTCTCGTAATCCTGGCGCAGCGGATGCTGCGGCTCGGCCAGCACCTGCTGCAGTTCTTCCAGCACCGCCCGCGCCAGGCGCTCGGCCAGGCTGTCACCGATCTCGTCAATCGGCTTGACCCAGTTCACCGTGCTCGAGAGCGTCGGCCATTCGCGCTGGATGTAACGCACGATCAGCTGCGAGGCGCGTTCTTTCACCTCGGGCTGCTCGAGCCAGCGGCCCAGCCGCTGCAGGCCTTCGTCCAGCACGCGTTGATGGCGACCATCGGCGGTCAGCAGGGCCAGCAGCTCACCGGCAGTGGCAGCGGCATTCCACTGCCGCAACTGCTGCACAACGAAGCCGTGCAGCTGCCGGCGCACGGCGGTTTCGTCGAAGAAATCCAGTGCCTGCAGCGCCCAGCCGCGGGCCATGTCGGCCAGCATGCGCGAGCGTGCCGGGTCGGCCAGCCAGCTGCCGAGGCGGCTGGCCGGATCGAACACCTGCAGCTTGGCCAGCAGCACGCCCGGCTCCAGGAACTGGTCGCGCACGAACAGCGCAAGGCTGTCGCCGATGCGTTCCTTGCTGCGCGGGATGATCGCGGTGTGCGGGATCGGCAGGCCCATCGGCCGCCGGAACAGCGCGACCACGGCGAACCAATCGGCCAGTGCGCCCACGGCTGCGGCCTCGCAGAACGCCGAAACCCAGGCCCAGATGCCGCGCTCGCCCTGCCAGTGGCTGACCGCGAAACCGGCCAGCATCAACAGCAGCAGGCCCAGCGCGAGGGCTTTCAGGCGCCGCAGCTGAGCGCGGCGCGGGTCGTTGGCAGACGTCATGCCGGAAGTCTAACCGGCACTACCCCTTGGTTCAGAGCGCTTCCAGTTGCTTGCGCAGCGCGGCCAGTTGCGCGCGCAGGGTGTCGTTCTCGCGGGTCAGCGCGACCACCCGACGGCGCAGCGCTGGTGCGTCCTCGCCCAGCTGCTCCAGCGCCGACAGCACCTCGGCATCGCGGCTGGCGATCTCGTCCTCATCTGCCTCCTCGAAATCCATCTCGGCTGCTTCCGGCTTCGGCGCACGCGGCTTGCGCTTGGACTCGCGCACGCGCTTGGCGGCCTGCTTCAGCTCGTCCTTGCCACCGGCGGCGGCGGCGCGCTGCTCTTCTTCCGGCAGGTCAGCCACGGCGGCGGCGGCGCTGATCGAGATCACGCCGGCCTTGACCGCTTCCACCACCTCGGCCGCGGCCTGGGCGTGGATGCGCTCGATCATGCCAACCTGGCTGGTGCTCAGCTTGGCTTCGCGGGCCAGCTCGGCGCGGCTGATCTTCGGCGCCGGCTCCCACGGCGGGCTGTCTTCACCGGCCTCATCGGTGGCGTCGGCAGTGCCATCGCTCTCGCGCTGCAGCTGCGCCTGCTCGATCTGCTTGCGGGCGGCCAGGATGTCGCGCTTGCGCAGCGCCAGCACGCCGCGCTGGAAGTCGGACACGCTGCGACGGCCCAGGTGCTGCTCGATCATCCACAGGTGCACGTCTTCCATGCTCTGGAAGCGGGTGTTCTGTACGGTGTTGAAGGGCAGGCCATGCTTCTGGCAGATGCCGAAGCGGTTGTGGCCGTCGACCAGTACGTTGCCCCACAGGACCAGCGCGTCACGACAGCCCTCGGCCAGGATGCTGCGCTCCAGCGCGTCATGTTCGTCCGCAGTCAGCGGGTCGATATAGGCCTTGAGTTCTTCTTTGACGACGATATCCATGGGCACGGCAGCGAGCAGGAGCGGAACCGCCCATTGTACCCGCTCGCCGCCGCCGGCCAGGGCTCAGGCAGTGGCCCGGATCATCTCGCCCAGCGTGCCGGTGATCTGGTCGATCTGCGCCTTGTCCACGATCAGCGGGGGCGACAGCGCGATGATGTCACCGGTACAGCGCACCAGCAGCCCGCCGTCGTGGAAGCAGCGCCGATAGACCTCGTAGCCCCGGCTGCCCGGCGCATCGCGGCGAGGCGCCAGCTCGACCGCGCCGACCAGGCCGAAGTTGCGGATGTCGATCACGTTGGGGAGGCCCTGCAGCGCATGCAGCCGTTCCTGCCAGTACTCGCCCAGCTCGATGGCGCGCTCGAAAAGGCGCTCCTCGGCGTAGACCTCCAGCGTGGCCAGTGCGGCCGCGCAGGCCAGCGGATGCCCCGAACAGGTATAGCCATGGAACAGCTCGATGGCCTGTGGCGGTGCCTGCATCAGGGTTGCATGCACCGCGTCGCTGGCCAGCACGCCGCCCAGCGGCACTGCGCCGTTGCTGACCGCCTTGGCGAAGGTCAGCAGGTCGGGGGTGACCCCGAAGCGCTGTGCGGCGAATGGCATGCCGACCCTGCCGAAACCGGTGATGACCTCATCGAACACCAGCAGGATGCCGTGGTGGTCGCACAGCTCGCGCAGGCGCTGCAGGTAGCCCGGCGCCGGCAGAATCACCCCGGCGGAACCGGCAATGGGTTCGACGAAGACCGCCGCGATGGTTGAGGCATCATGCAGTGCGATCAGTCGTTCCAGGTCATCGGCCAGCTCGGCGCCCTGGCGCGGCAGGCCTTTGCTGAACGCATTGCGCTGCAGGTCCAGGGTGTGGCGCAGGTAGTCCACGCCGCCCAGCTGCAGGCCGAACGCCCTGCGGTTGTTGGGCAAGCCGCCCAGCGCCATGCCGCCGAAGCCCACGCCGTGGTAGGCCTTCTCGCGGCTGATGAAACGCGTGCGCTGGCCCTCGCCACGCTGGCGGTGGTAGGCCAGCACGATCTTCATCGCGGTATCCACCGCCTCCGAGCCGGAGCTGGTGAAGAACACATGGTTCAGTGGCGTCGGCGCCAATGCGGCCAGTCGCTGCGCCAGCGCGAAGGCCGGCGGTGAGCCCATCTGGAAGGCCGGCGAGTAGTCGAGCGTGCGTGCCTGCTCGACGATGGCCTCGACGATGCGTGGGCGGGCATGGCCCGCGTTGCAGCACCAGAGGCCGGCGGTGCCATCGAGGATCTGGCGGCCGTCGACATCCTCGTAGTGCATGCCCTCGGCACGCACCAGCAAACGCGGCGCGGCCTTGAACTGGCGGTTGGCGGTGAACGGCATCCAGTACGCCTCCAATGACTCCGGGCGTTGGGTAGCCAGATCGTGCTGGTCGCTCGCGGAACGCTTCATGCCAGCTCCATCGGGTCCGATGGGGGAAATGTAGCGCAGCCACGTCACGGCGGAGTCGCGGCCGCGCCGGTATAACCGGGGAAACTGTTCCGAGGAGCCCGACATGGCCGACTTTCCCGACCGCAGCCACTGGCAGGTGCTGGCCCAGCAGCTTTCGATACCCGCACAGGCCTTCATTGATGGTCGTTACACCGACGCTGCCAGCGGCGCGCGCTTCGACTGCATCAGCCCGATTGATGGGCGCGTGCTGGGGGTGGTCGCCGACTGCGATGCAGAGGACGTGGAGCGCGCAGTGCGGTCGGCGCGGCGTGCCTTCGATGCGGGCCACTGGTCAGAGGCCAGCCCGGCCCATCGCAAGCGGGTGTTGCTGGCCTTGGCGGCATTGGTGGAAAAGCACGCTGATGAGTTGGCCCTGCTGGAAACCCTGGACATGGGCAAGCCGGTGCGCGACGCACGCCGTATCGACCTGCCCGGCGTGGTGCGCTGCCTGCGCTGGACCGCCGAAGCGGTGGACAAGCTGTACGGCGAAGTCGCACCGACTGGCCCACACGAGCTGGGCCTGGTCACGCGCGAGCCAGCCGGCGTGGTCGCAGCGATCGTGCCATGGAACTTTCCGTTGCTGATGGCCTGCTGGAAGATCGCGCCTGCGCTGGCCATGGGCAATTCGGTGGTGCTCAAGCCTTCCGAGCGGTCGCCCTTGAGTGCGTTGCGATTGACCGCGCTGGCCGCTGAGGCGGGCCTGCCGGACGGCGTGCTGAACGTATTGCCAGGCCACGGTACGCGCGTCGGTGAACCGTTGGCGCTGCACATGGATGTGGACGTGCTGGCCTTCACCGGTTCCACCGCCACCGGCGCGAAGCTGCTGGGGCATGCGGGACGGTCCAACCTCAAGCGGGTCTGGCTGGAATGCGGTGGCAAAAGCCCGCACCTGGTGTTCGCCGACGCACCGGACCTGGACGCAGCGGCCAAGGCCGTGGCGCAGGGCATCTTCTTCAACCAGGGCGAAGTCTGCACCGCCGGCTCGCGGCTGCTGGTGCAGCGCTCGATCCGTGAGGACTTCGTGCACCAGGTGATTGCCTACGGCCAGCATATGCAGCCGCAGCATCCACTGGAGGCCGATGCACCGATGGGCGCGCTGGTCGATGCCGAGCACGTGGACAAGGTGCTGGCCGATATCGCACGGGCCGAAGGCGAGGGCGCCCGCCTGCTGCTCGGCGGCCATCGGGCCGAGGTGGAGGCCGGCGGCTGCTATGTGCAGCCCACGGTGTTCGACCAGGTGCGTCCGGACCACGCGTTGGCACGCGAGGAGGTGTTCGGCCCGGTGCTGGCGGTACTTGGTTTCGAGGATGAAGCGGAGGCAGTGCGCGTGGCCAATGACAGCCGCTATGGGTTGGCGGCGGGCCTGTGGACACGCGACCTCGGCCGCGCCCATCGTGTCGCACGCCAGCTGCGCGCCGGCAGCGTGTGGGTGAACGGCTGGGATGGTGGCGACATGACCGCACCGTTCGGTGGCTACAAGCAGTCCGGCAATGGGCGCGACAAGTCACTGCATGCGTTCGACAAGTACAGCGAGATCAAGGCCACCTGGATCCAGCTGTAACGACGTGGCTGCTTGACCGCTGTTCGTTCTTTGTAGCGTCGAGCCCTGCTCGACTGCTTCTCGCGAAGAGCAGTCGAGCCTTGCTCGACTCTACAGAAAGCAGACAGCCGTCGAGCTACCGGCAGCGGGCACTCACCTGCAGCACTGCCGCACGCAGCATGTCGCGGTCGGCTTCTTCGACCGCGTTCTGGAAATAGTCCATGTCCTGTTTACCCAGTTCGCACGGGTCGACGATGTATCCCGGCGGCCAAAGCCCCAGCAGTTGCGCCACGCCATGCACGATCTGCTCGGGGCTCATCTGCCGACGGATCCGGAAGTAATTGCGGCGAGGCCCGAACGCAGGATGGACCTCGCGCCGACCGATCAGGCGCGGCGCCACGCCAGCTGCGCTGATGCCGTCACCACCGTCGATGCTGCCCGCAGGCAGGCTCAGGATCAGTGGCGCCACTGCAGCCACGTTCCCCGGGGCAGGCAGGGCGCTCTCTGCCTGTGCAACCGGAGCAGGGCGGGGCATCATCGATGCGGCCGGACGCGTCATCTTTGCGGAGGGCAAGGCGGGCTGTTGAGGTACCGGCGCCGGCGGTTCCGGTGGCAGCCAATGCAGCGAGATCCGCGGGCCCTCACCGCTGCGCAGTTCGATCCGGCCGCTGTCCAGCAGCCACAGAGCGAGCCCGCCATGCACCAGCAGTACCACCAGCCACGCCGCCATCCGCGGCAGCTTCGGCGAATCGGAGCATGACAACGCAACTGCAGCCATGGGCAAGGCATCCATGCAGGGACCGGTGGCGCAGCCTAGCCGGCGGCCGGAAAAATTCCGTTGGCATCGGTGTCGGCTGAAACCATCGTCCCGTGCGGCCATCGGCCCGTGGCAGAATCGGGCGATCCGCCGTTACCCGTGTTGCCGATGTCGACGATCACTGCTGCCGCGCCGCCCGTGAATTCCCCCCGTCGTGTCCTGCTGGCCAGCCTGATCGGCACCACCATCGAATTCTTCGATTTCTATATCTACGCCACGGCCGCCGTGCTGGTGTTCCCGCACCTGTTCTTTCCGGACAGCAGTGAGCAGGCGGCCCTGCTGCAGTCACTGGCGACCTTCGCGGTGGCGTTCATCGCGCGTCCGGTCGGCTCGGCGGTGTTCGGCCATTTCGGCGACCGCATCGGTCGCAAGGCCACCCTCGTCGCCGCGCTGCTGACCATGGGCCTGTCCACGGTGCTGATCGGCCTGCTGCCGACCCATGCACAGATCGGGCTGTGGGCGCCGGCGCTGCTGGCGCTGTGCCGTTTCGGCCAGGGCCTGGGGTTGGGCGGCGAGTGGGGTGGGGCGGTGCTGCTGGCCACCGAGAATGCGCCGCCGGGCAAGCGCGCCTGGTACGGCATGTTCCCGCAGCTGGGCGCACCGCTCGGCTTCCTGCTGTCGGCCGGCATCTTCCTCGTGCTCGGCCGCTGCCTGAGCCAGAACGACTTCCTGCAGTGGGGCTGGCGCATTCCGTTCGTGGCCAGCGCACTGCTGGTCGGCCTTGGCCTGTGGGTGCGCCTGAACATCCACGAGACGCCGGACTTCAAGAAGGCGCTGGAGCGCAAGGCGCCGGTGCGGTTGCCGATGTGGACGGTACTGCGTGACCACCCGGTACCGATGCTGCTCGGCACGCTGGGCGCCTTCGCCACCTTCGTGCTGTTCTACCTGATGACGGTGTTCAGCCTTGGTCATGGCACCGCGGTGCTGGGCTACAGCCGCGAGCAGTTCCTGCTGATGCAGATGGCCGGCATGCTGTTCTTCGCGCTGGGCATCCCGCTGTCGGCGCGCTATGGCGACCGTTGGGGCACGCGGCGCACGATGATTGTCGCCAGCGTACTGATCGTCGGCTTCGGCGTACTGTTCGCACCGTTGTTCCAGCCGCACAGCCCGTGGCTGGTCACCGCCTTCCTGTGCCTGGGCCTGTTCCTGATGGGGCTGACCTACGGCCCCTGCGGCACCTTCCTGGCCGAGATCTACCCGGTGGAAGTGCGCTACACCGGTGCTTCGCTGTCATTCAACCTGGCCGGCATCCTTGGTGCGGCACCGGCGCCGTACCTGGCCACCTGGCTGGCCGAGCGCTTCGGCCTGGTTGCGGTGGGTTATTACCTGTGCCTGACCGCGGTGGCCACCCTGTGCGCGCTGGTGGCACTGCACCGGCGCGCGCTGCGGCTCAACCAAAGAAGCGCTTGAGCGTGCGACCCAGCCAGCCGCCGCCCTGGTGTTCGCGGGCGAACTGGTTCAGGTGCGCCTTGACCTGTTCGGCATAGGCCTGGTCGTCGCCACGGATGTGGTTGAACAGCCAGCGCGAGAGCATGGTGCGCAGCTCGTCACTGATGTCTTCGCCGGCCTGGAAGCGCATGCGGTACTCCGAGACACGCTTGATGAAGACCTCATGCACGCGTTTGTGCGCGGCACAGAACGGGTAGCCCGCTTCCTCCATCAGCTCTTCCTCGAACGCGAAGTGCGACATGGTGTAGTCCACCACCTCGTCGATCACTTCACCCACTGCGGCACGCTGCATGCTGGCCTGGGCCACGTGCAGGTGGTTGAGCATTTCGATGATGCGGCGGTGTTGTTGGTCGATCACATCGATGCCGATGTTCAGATCGTCCTGCCAGACCAGTAGTGCCATCCCCGGCTCCCCTTCATGCGTATGTCGGGGCCGACTGTAGAGCCGCCCGGCGCGGGCGGCGTTGATCTGGATCAAAGCGTACCGGTCAGGGCAGCGCCGGCTCGCGTGGGCGCAGCGGGCTGGCGACCGTGGTGCAGCTGACCCGGTTGCGGCCACCGGCCTTGGCCAGGTACAGCTGGCGGTCGGCTTCGGAGATCAGCCGGTGCAGTGCATCGCGCTGCGGGCGCAGGCAGCACAGCCCGATGCTGACCGTCATGCGCAGCGTGGCGGTGCCGATGTCCACCTCCAGCGCGGCGATGCGCTGGCGCAGCTCCTCGAAGTACAGCAGCGCCTCGTCCTGCTCCATGTCCGGCACCAGCAGGCAGAATTCCTCGCCGCCGAAGCGCGCGATCAGGTCGTGGCTGCGTGCATGCGTGGCCACCGCGCCGGCCACCGCGCGAAGCGCATCGTCGCCGGCTTCGTGGCCATGGGTGTCATTGATGTGCTTGAAGTGGTCGATGTCGATCATCGCCACCGCCACGCACTGGCCGTGCAGCTGCAGCTGCGGCAGCTGGCGCTGGCTCTGCTCCAGGAAGCAGCGGCGGTTGGGCAGGCCGGTGAGGAAATCGCGGGTGGCCAGGTCCTGCAGGGTGCCGATCAGCTCCAGTTGGTCCACATTCTGCGAGACCCGGCAGAAGAATTCCTCGCGCGAGAACGGCTTGCGCAGGAAATCGTTGGCGCCGTTCTTCAGGAAGCGCGGAATCAACGATGCATCGGTATTGCCGGAGATGCCGATCACCGCCACCTTGTCGCGCGAGCGCAGGGTGCGCAGGCGGCGGGTGAACTCCACGCCCTGCATGCCCGGCATTTCCTGGTCGACCACGGCGAGGCGGATCGCCGGATACGCCTCGATCGCGGCCAGGCCTTCGTTGCCATCGGCCGCTTCGTGCACCTCATGGCCGTACATGCGCAGCAAGGCTGCGGCGTAACCGCGCGCGGACGGTGAGTCGTCCACCACCAGCGCGGCGATGCGCCGGTTGCGCTCCAGTCGCTGCACCAGCCACACCAGGTAATCGATGCTGCCGGGAGTGTTCTTCAGCACGTAGTCGATGATCTGCTGCTGCAGCACGCGCTTGCGCAGGTCCTCGTCGTAGACGCCGCTGACCACCACGGTGGGCAGGTCGCGCTTGAGGAAGAACTCGACCACCGCGTCGCGGTCGCCATCGGCCAGGACCAGCCCGGTCAGTACCAGGAACCAGCCGCCACCTTCGCTCAGCAGGCGGTCGGCCTCGGCCAGGGTGGAGGCGATCACCACCGGCAGTTCCAGGCGCTGCTCGATGGCCTCGCGCAGCATGCCGGTGAAGGCGCGGGAGTTTTCGACCAGCAGGATCCGCTGCGGCAGCGGATCGGCCAGGTCGCCATCGACGGCGGCCTGCGGCAGGACGGGCATGATGCGGTGGCTCACGAGGGAGGGGCTCGGCACGGATAACGGCGGTTTCGAGTGTAACTTTAGCGGCGAACGTTGCGCGCCGGGCCAGATTCCGCGTCAGGCCGCCGCTGGCGACGCGTGGGTGATCGGTTCATGCAGGACCAGCCGCAGCCGATTGCCGCGGCAGTGGACCGTTCCGCCGTAGGCAAGCATCCGTCCGGCCAGGCGCTCGACGGCCTGTTGGGTGGTACGCGTGGAAAGCGGGCGACCACGGTCGAGCAGGCTCACCACGGCAACAATGCCGCGATGCTTGCCTGCCCGACCGCTTCGGGCGCGCACGCAGACCTGCCCGGTTTCCAGTTCCAGCAGAAGTGAAACCGCCTCGATCAGCGAGCGATAGATGGCCAGTTGCAGATCCACGGTCAGCAGGCAGGGATTGCCCGCCAGCCTGGGTGGAATGACGCGATGCGTGTTGTTCCAGATTTCGCATGCACCGCCGGCTTGCAGCGCGATGTAGAGCCCGACCTGCTCCAGTCCGGTGGGATAGACCAGGCTGGCCTGTTCGCGAAACAGCCGTGAATGTACCGACGACGCGTGCTGCAGGCTGTTTGCGACCGCATGGTGGCCTTGGGACTTCAGCCAGCTGACCATCTCGCTGAGCGAATTGTCCATGCCCTCGCCCAGGTGCTTCAGGTGGACGGCCCGTTCACGCAGCTCACGCTCGCTGGTCTGAAGCGAGCCGCGTGCCAGGCGCAGCGTGGTTGCCTCGGCCAGGCCGCGGGACCGGGCGCGCTGATGGTGATAGCTGATGCTGGAACCGAGTGCCAGCAGTGCGACACTCATCACCGCCATGTTCTGTTGGGTGGCGAACGTGCCCAGGTCGAACGAGGAAGGCAGGCCAGTGCTGGGCGTTGCGCCGTGCAGGGGGAGGTTCAACAACGGAATCGCGATGGCTGCGCCGCGCCACCCGTGCATGAAGGTCAGGGCGATGGCGGGCAGGGCGGCCAGCAGCACCATGTGTGTCCGCGTCGTGTGGGCGTCGGCGCGTGTCAATTGCATGCACAGGCCCAGCACCAGCATCACCAGGATCGCCGAGGCGGTAGGGGCGACGAAACGGTCTGTCCAACCGGGGTCGGCCTGCCGCTGCGACCAGAGGAATGCCAACGGTACCAGGGTGATGATGGCGGCGAAGTGGCCAAAGATCGTCCGGTCGACCGCGTCCAGCAGGTTGCTGGGTGGTGGGTTCGACCATAGGACATATGAAATGCCCAGGTTGAGGCCCGGCACGAACAACGCTGTGCAGAACGACAGCGACAGCAGCCACAGACCGGTGGCTGCTTCGGACGGCATTCTCATCCGATGCAGGTAGACCACCAGCATCGCCATCGGCATCAGCAGCGTCGAAGCCAGGATGACCCAATCCAGGCCATAGGTGTCGATCATGGGGATGCGCAGCGTTGCAAAGTACGCGTACTCGCCCAGCAGCAGGTAGGGCCACAGGCGGGTCGGGACGATCAGCAGTGCCGCTGCGCGGATGCCCGCCGGCAGGAAGAACTGATCCAGCGAGAGCTGACGCGAGCCGAGGCAGCTCAGTGCATAGACGGCCGCGAGTGCGATGCCGGCTGGCCGGATACGGAAGCTCAGTTCAACTGCCTTCTTGAATCGGTCCAAACCCGAGCCTCCCTTGCTCGTGACATGGCAGCGGCCGTGCGGGTTGCTTGAACGCGCCATGACGCGCCATTGGATGACAGTATCGATGGAAGCAGGGGGGCGCAATTGCACGCCGGCGCCAGATCCTGACGGGGTGGGTTCGGCGCCGACCAAAGATCACTTTCGCGCAATGATCTGCAGCTCCTTTCACCGGGATAGTCAGATCGCGGCCCGGGGGGCGCCAGCGTCCATGGAGCGTGTGCTTTCCCTCAAGGCTTCAGCAGCGCCTGCCTGGCGGGGAGCGTCCCGTGCTTCGGTCAACACCATCCTGAGCCTGTTGCCACTCAGGTCCATGTAGCCAGCGTGTGCGAGCACTCGGCCCAGCAGCTGCTCGTTTGCCAGCGCCTTTGCACGGCTTCCCAGTGATGCGTGGCGGTCCAGAAGAGCCACGCAGATGAAGGCACCACGCTTCCGGAAGGAGCTTCCGCAGCGGATACTGACCGAGATCTGTCCACACTCGCACTTCAATAGAAGCGAGACCGCATCGACCACGAGTCGATAGGCAGCAAGCTGCAGGCCGACCCCGAGTGCGCAGGGGTCACCCTTCAACCTCGGCTGGCCGATGCGATGCGTAGCATTCCATGCCTCGCGCACCCCGCCAGCCTGCAACGCCACGTACAGGCCCAGCTGTTCCAGGGCGGCGGGATAGATCATGCTGGCCTGGGCCCGGAACAGGCGCGAATGCACCTCCGAGGTATGCCGCAGGCTGTCGGCCACGGCGTGATGACCCTGCGCATGCAGCCAGTTCACCATTTCGTTCAGCGACAGGTCCATGCCATCGCCCAGCTGGCGCAGATGGGCCGCGCGCTCACGCAGGTCCATCTCGCTGGCCAGGTGTGAGTTCCGCGCAAGCTGCAGGGCCGCTCTGCCATCTTCCTCGCGCAGCCGGTGCTGGTTCTGGAAGTGGGTGATGCGAGCGCCCAGCAACAGCAGGGCGATGCTGGCGATGGCCATGGCCTGCTGGGTAGCGAAGGTAGCCGGGTCGAATGCCGTCGGATGGTCGGCGGGGGTGCTGAGGCCAAGAATCATGTTAACGGCGGCGACACCGATGGCCGCACCGCGCCATCCCAGCAGGCAGGTCAGGGCGATCGCGGGAATAGGCAGGATCAACAGCAGCTGCAGCGAGCCGGGGGCCGTGATCGAGGCCGGTACCGGCGTCGCCTGCAGGCCAATGACCAGCATGGCGCCGAGTGCTGCGACCGTGGCCGCGACAGACCCGGTTGTCCATTTTTCCTCGGCGCGGCGGATCCACAGCAATGCCAGGGGTGCCAGGATCAGGATGCCGGTGAAGTCGCCCAGCGCATAGCGCAATACGTTGGTGATGAATGACGCGTTCTGCAACGGCTCCCAGAGCAGGTACGAGATTCCCAGGTTGAGCAGACTGATGACCGTCGCGGCGCATACCGCAATGGAGATCACGCCGACGATCGTGGTGCGTGCCAGCAGCTTCCGGTGCAGGCGCACGATCAGCATCACGGCAGGCATCAGGAACACCGAGGCCAGGATTACCCAGGTCAGGTTGTATTTGCTGATCAGGGGGATGCGCAGATGCGCGAAGTAGGCGTATTCACCCATCAGCAGGTAGGGCCAAAGACGGGGCGGGCACAGCAACAGCGCGGCCACCCGCACGCCGGCAGGCAGGAAGAACTGGTCCAGTGACAGCTTGCGCGCACTCCAGCAGGCGAGGGCATAGAGCAGCGCCAGCGCCAGCCCTTCGGGGCTGACCCGTATCCTCACCAGCAGGCCGTCTTTCCACCACTGCATCCACGTGCTCCCCAGCTCCTGCGCCGATTATGTGGCTGGGGAGGGCCCCGCTACCACAACGCATCCCGCAGCTTGTACCACGACATCGCCGCCACCAGCAGGGGCGTGCGCAGCAGCCGGCCGCCGGGGAAGGGCGCATGCCGCAGGCGCTGGAACACGTCCAGACGCTCGCTCTGGCCGGCGATGGCGGCGGCGATCACCTCGCCGGCCAGTCCGGCGGCGGCCACCCCATGGCCGGAGAATCCCTGCGCGAAGTACAGGTTGCCGTCCAGCCGGCCCCAGTGCGGGGCGCGGTTGCGGGTGATGTCCACGTAGCCACCCCAGACCTGGTCCAGCACCACGTCGGCCAGCTGCGGGAAGACGTCGTGCATGCGTCGCTGCATCACCCCGCGCAGGCCGGGCGGGGGTAGTGCCGAGTAGCTGGCGCGGCCGCCGAACAGCAGGCGGTGGTCGTGGCTGAGGCGGAAGTAGTCCAGTGCCCAGGCGGTGTCGGCCACGGCCATGTTGTTGCCGATCAGGGCGCGGGCACGTTCTGCGCCCAGTGGCTCACTGGCACCGATATAGGTGCCCACCGGCATGATCCGCCGTTCCAGCTCGGGCAGCAGGCCCTGCAGCCAGGCATTGCCGGCCACCACCAGATGCATGGCGCGCACGCTGCCCTGGGCAGTGTGCAGGCTCGGCCGTGGCCCGCGCTGGATGCGCACGACGGGCGAATCCTCGTGGATGACCACACCTGCCGCGCGCGCTGCATCGGCCAGACCACGTGCATACGCCAGCGGGTGCAGGTGTGCGCTGAGCGGGTCGAACATCGCGGCGCGGTAGCGCGGGCTGTCCAGCTGCGCGCGCAGAGCGTCACGGCCCCACCACTGCATGGGGTAGTCGTAGTGGCGTTGCAGGTGCTCGCAGTTGGCGTGCAGGTCACGCTCGTGGCGTTCACGGATGGCCACGCTGGCGTGGCCTTCAACCCAATGGCAGTCGATGCGGTGGCGATCGATGCGCGTGCGCATCGCCTGCACCGCGTCGCGCGACCAGTCGAACAGGTGGCGTGCATCATCACGACCCAGCTGACGCTCCAGTTCGTCCACCTCGCAGCCGTAGCCGACCAGCGCCTGGCCACCATTGCGGCCGGACGCGCCCCAACCGATCCGCTGCGCCTCCAGCACCACCACGCGCTGGCCACGTGAGGCCAGTTCCAGGGCCGCGGTCAGGCCGGTGTAGCCCGCACCAAGCACGGCGACATCGGCCTGAACCTCGCCCCGCAGCTGGGGCAGCGCGGGTGGTTCGGGCAGGCTGGCGGCATACCAGCTGGGCGGGAACGCGGCACTCACCGCAGGCCTCGCGGGCGCAGTGCGGTGGAGGAGAGCGGGGGAGGACGATCAGCATTCACCCGAGTAGTTTCGCCGATGCGTGACAGCCATGGTGTGACGGCGACGACTTGCCGCCTTCGCCGGACGGCGGGTAACGTGTCGGCACGCCAAGGAGTTTTCCCATGCGCCGCCTGCCCTGGGTGGGCCTGCCCACCGACAGCACCGTGCTCGGCCATCACCGTTTCGCGGTAGCCGGCGAGAAGTACGTGCGCGCGCTGGCCGAGGCCGCCGAGGTGACCCCGGTACTGTTGCCGAGCGTGCAGCCGCCGCTGCCGGCCGGCGACTGGCTGCAGGGGCTCGATGGCCTGCTGTTGACCGGTGCGGTCAGCAACATCGAACCGCAGCATTACGACGGCGGTCGCAGCTGGCCGGGCAATCCGCATGACCCGGCCCGTGACGCCAACGCGTTCGCGCTGCTGCACGAGGCGCTGGCGCTGGACCTGCCGGTGCTGGCGATCTGCCGCGGCCTGCAGGAGCTGAACGTTGCGCTGGGTGGCACGTTGCATCCGCAGGTGCACGCGGCGCCCGGTCTTTCGGATCATCGTGAAGACCCGAAGGCGCCGGTTGATGTGCAGTACGGGCCGGCCCATGCGGTCGCCCTGGCGGCGGATGGCTGGCTGGCGCAGTGGCAAGGCGGTGACCGCGCACAGGTCAATTCGGTTCACGGGCAGGGCATCGACCGACTGGCACACGGGCTGCAGGTCGAGGCCAGGGCCGATGATGGACTGGTCGAGGCAGCGCGCAGCCCACGCCATCGTTTCGTGCTCGGCGTACAGTGGCACCCGGAGTGGCGTGTCATGGACTCGCCGTTCTATCACGCTATTTTCCGTGCGTTCGGCCAAGCTTGCCGGCAGCACCAACAGAACCGACTGGATTCCCGATGAGTTCCCGAACGCGCCCGCGCAAGACGGCTACGCCCCCCGCACCGCAGGAAAGCAGCCTGCTGCGCTGGCTGAAGGAGCGGCGCATCACCGAGGTCGAATGCCTGGTCCCGGACATCACCGGCAACGCGCGCGGCAAGATCATTCCCGCCGACAAGTTCTCGCATGATTACGGTACGCGGCTGCCCGAAGGTATTTTCGCCACCACCGTCACCGGCGAGTTCCCTGATGACTACTACGAGCTGACCTCGCCGTCGGACTCGGACATGATGCTGCGTCCCGATCCGGACACGGTGCGCATGGTGCCGTGGGCGGCCGACGCCACCGCGCAGGTCATCCACGACTGTTACACCAAGAACGGTGAGCCGCACGAGCTGGCGCCACGCAACGTGCTGCGCCGCGTGCTGGCGGCCTACGCCGAGCTGGGCCTGCGGCCGGTGGTGGCGCCGGAGCTTGAGTTCTTCCTGGTGCAGAAGAACACCGACCCGGACTTCCCGCTGCTGCCACCGGCCGGCCGCTCCGGGCGCCCGGAAACCGCGCGGCAGTCGTACTCGATCGATGCGGTCAACGAATTCGACCCGATCCTCGACCTGATGTACGACTACGCCGATGCGATGAAGCTGGATGTGGACACGCTGATCCACGAATCCGGTGCGGCGCAGCTGGAGGTCAACTTCACCCATGCCGATGCGATGGACCTGGCCGACCAGGTGTTCCTGTTCAAGCGCACCATGCGCGAGGCGGCGATGCGCCACGGCGTGTATGCCACCTTCCTGGCCAAGCCGATGGAGAACGAGCCGGGCAGTGCCATGCACATCCACCAGAGCCTGGTGCGGGTGAGCGACGGCAGCAATGTGTTCGCTGGCGATACCGATACCGAAGGCGAGTTCAGCCCGGTGTTCGGCCACTATCTGGGCGGCCTGCAGAAGTACGCGCCGCAGGCGATGGCGTTCTTCGCGCCGAACGTGAATTCCTACCGCCGGCTGGTGTTCGGCGAAGTCTCGCCGAGCAACGTGCACTGGGGCTTCGACAACCGCACCTGTGGCCTGCGCGTGCCGCTGGACACGCCGGAAAACATGCGCGTGGAGAGCCGCTTCGCCGGTTCCGACGCCAACCCCTACCTGGCGATGGCGGCGACTCTGGCCTGCGGCCTGCTGGGCATCCGCGAGCGGTTGGCACCGGATGCGCCGGTGACCGGCAGCGCCAAGGAGCTGGGCTACAACCTGCCGCGCTCGCTGGGCGAAGCGCTGGATGGGCTGGAGCAGTGCAGCGAACTGCAGGCCCTGCTGGGCGAGCGCTTCTGCCGGGCCTACATCTCGGTGAAGCGCAAGGAATACGAGACCTTTTTCCGTGTCATCAGCTCGTGGGAGCGCGAGTTCCTGCTGCTGAACGTCTGAGCATCCGGAATAGAAAAATCCGCCGCCGGGGGGTAGGCTGGCACCCGTCGCCGGCCCCGCCGGCCCCCCTCCCCGCATTCTGGAGCACCCGATGAAGCTGCGTATCCTCACGCTCGGCCTGGCCTCCGCCATGCTCGCCGCCTGTGGCGGTGGCAATGGCGGCGCGCAGGACAGCCAGGTCCTGAACGTCTACAACTACAGCGATTACATCGCCGAGGACACCATCCCGACCTTCGAGAAGGAGAGCGGCATCAAGGTGACCTACGATGTGTTCGACAGCGATGAGATGGTCGAGACCAAGCTGCTGGCCGGCAACAGCGGCTACGACGTGGTGGTGCCGACCCTGAACTTCTTCGGTCGCCAGATCCAGGCCGGTGTGTTCCTGCCGCTGGACAAGAGCAAGATCCCGAACCTGGCCAATCTCGATCCGGCGGTGATGAAGCGCATCGCCACCCAGGACCCGGGCAACCAGTACGGCGTGCCGTACATGATCGGCACCACCGGCATCGGCTACAACGTGGAGATGCTGAAGCAGCGTTTCGGTGGCAGCACCGACATCGCCAACAGCTGGGACCTGGTGTTCAAGCCGGAGAACATCAGCAAGATGAAGGACTGCGGCGTGACCATCCTGGACACGCCGGCCGACATGATCCCGATCGCGCTGCATTACCTGGGCCTGGACCCGCACAGCGGTGACCCGGCCGAGCTGCAGAAGGCGGCCGACCTGCTGAAGTCGATCCGACCGTACGTGCAGAATTTCCACTCCTCGCAGTACGTGGGTTCGCTGGCCAATGGCGGCACCTGCCTGGTGGTCGGCTGGTCGGGTGACATCATCCAGGCCCGCGACCGCGCCGAGGAAGCCAGCAATGGCGTGCACGTGGCCTATTCGATCCCGAAGGAAGGCGCCCCGCAGTGGTTCGACATGCTGGCGATCCCGAAGGACGCCAAGCATCCGGAGGCCGCTTACGCCTTCATCAATTACCTGCTGCAGCCGAAGGTTGCCGCGGCCAACACCAACTTCATCCACTACGCCAACCCGGTGCCGACCGCGACCCCGCTGGTGGATGAGGCGATCCGTACCGACCCGACCATCTACCCGCCGGCCGACGTGGCCGCGAAGATGTTCACGTACTCGATCAACACGCCGGAAACCGACAAGCTCTACACCCGGCTGTGGACCGAGGTGAAGACCGGCCGTTGAGCCGGCCTGGTGCCGCCGGGTCATGCCCGGCGGCTGCCTTACCCTGGGTCGATGCCGGTACTCCCGCTTCGGCCCAGGTGCCGCAGGATGGCAGGCAGCAGGTCGCGTGCATCGCGACCGCCGTTGCACAGGAACGATGAACTCATCCGCTGCAGGTTGTGCATGCCGATGAAGAACAGCCCCGGTTGCGGTGAAACACCGAAGTCGCCGAGCGGGTAGCCACGTGAATCCAGCGCGCCCGGTACGTCGAGCCAGGGCCATTCGGCGACGAAGCCGGTGGCCAGCACCACCGAGCGGATGCCTTCCGCCTGCAGATCCAGTTCGCGCGGGGATGCGTCCGGTTCCCAGTGCAGATAGACCTCCTCCGGAATGTAGCGGGCATCGTCGGTGCGTGGCTCGGGACGCGTGGCGTAGTACGCGCTGGCCAGCGAATCAAGATAGGCGTACTCGGCCTGCGTGGCCTCGATCGCGGTACGCAGCTGCGGGCGCACATCGGCGAAGCGGGCGGCGTTTCCATCGAAGCCCTGCAACCGGCCCAGCAGCCTGATGCCCGCGCGGTGCATCGCCAGCAGGCTGATCGAGCTGCCCAGGCCACCGTTTCCCTTGCCGGAAATAAGTGGGAACTCTGCGGTGCGGGCCTTGCGCAGTGCATCCGGTTCCCCGGCAAGTACGCCCGCCGCTTCACTCACATGCTGGTGGATGCGCCCGGCCATGTCCCACCAGGTCATCGAGTCCTTGCCGCGCAGCCGGCGGGTATGCGAATGCCGCTGGGCCAGTGACCAGTGCACGCTGCGACCGCTGTCGCGCAGGTCCTGGGCGATCTGCGCGCCGGACTGCCCACCCCCGATGACCAGCACGGCGCCATCGGGTAGCTGACGGGCACTGCGGTAGTCGCCCGAGTGCAGCACGGTCAGGCCTGGCGCGGGCGCGAACGGGACCCGGGGCATCCGTGCGCGGCGGTATTCACCGGTGGCGACCACCACTGCGCGGGCATGGATCAGCCCCTGGCTGCTGTGGATGGCGTAGCCACCGGGCCCAGGCCCAACCCGATGCACCCCGCATCCCTCGTTGATCGGCAGGGAACGCTCGTGGGCATAGTCGCGGAGGTGCCGGATCACCTCCGGGGCGCCCATGAAGCCATCCGGGTCATCGCCGGAATAGGCATGACCATGCAGGGCCATCGTCGCGTTGGCGGTGTTGGTCTGGAACGACTCCCAGCGCCGCTGCCAGCTGGCGCCCACGGTTTCGGCCTCCAGCACGCGATGCTCGACGCCGTTCTCCTGCAGGAGCGCGCTGAGCGACAGCCCGGCCTGGCCGGCGCCGATGATGACCAGCGGCAGCCTTGCAGGCAGGGAGCCGGGCAGGCGGGGCGGGAAAGGGGAG
>NZ_JAPTFQ010000071.1:0-25783 GCF_030985535.1 Stenotrophomonas sp. Sm2128 | reverse complement strand
GGCCGGCGCCGCCCACCGCAGCAGCTACGCGGTGACCTCCGAGCTGCGCATGCCGCTGCACGAAATGGTGACGGTCAGCGCTTCGGGCCGCTACGACGCCTTCAAGATCGCCGACAGCACCGTCGACAAGGCCACCTACAGCATCGGCGTCGAGTTCCGCCCGCTGGAAAGCCTGCTGTTCCGCGGCAAGTACGGCACCGCCTTCCGTGCACCGACCCTGTCCGACGCCTTCCAGGGCATGAGCGGTTCGTACGCGTCCAGCCAGAATGACTACTACCGCTGCAACCAAGCGGGCTTCGCGCTGAACGACGACCTCTGCCCGTACTACAAGAACACCTCGGTCTACAGCGAAAAGTCCGGCAACCCGGACCTGAAGCCGATCACCGCCGACGTGTGGAGCGCGGGCGTTGTGTGGGCACCGGTCAGCAACTTCTCGCTGTCGGTTGACTACTACAACTGGAAGATCAAGAACGAGGTCAAGACCCTGAGCAGCGACCAGCTGCTGATGGCCGAGTACGCCTGCGCCACCGGTGCCGTGAACAACACCTCGGCCAGCTGCCAAGATGTTGCCAACTGGATCACCCGTGACAACGCCGGTGCGATCACCCGCGTCTACACCCCGAAGCTGAACGTCGCCAGCCAGAACCTGGAAGCGGTCGCCGTCAGCGCCAAGTACCAGCAGGACATCGGCCGCTTCGGCTCGCTGAACTTCTCCGGCAACTACACCAACATGCTGAAGCGCGAGCTGCAGCCGCTGCCGGGTGCCCAGAAGATCGACCTGCTGAGCGATCCGTACAACATGTACTACTACGACAACTACGCCAAGGTGCGTGGTGACCTGTCGGTGGCCTGGAACATCGACAAGTTCACCACCACGGTGTACGCGAACTACGTCGGCAGCACGCCGAACTACGTCGCCTACCTGGGTCGCAGCTACGACTACACCAACCGCTACGGCGCCAAGGCCGGCAAGTGGGGCTCGTACACCACGTACAACCTGAGCTTCGCCTACCGCGCACAGGAAGACCTGACCCTGTCGCTGATGGTCAACAACGTCTTCAACAAGATGCCGACCGGCCAGCGCTACAGCTACGAGGGTACCGATGGCACCCCGTACAACAGCGCCTTCTACAGCATCTACGGCCGCTCCATCCAGGCCCAGATGAAGTACGACTTCGGCAAGTAATCCCGTCGTTTCCCGGACTTCGTGTCTGGATCAGGCCCCGCTTCGGCGGGGCCTTTTTTTTGGACTGCGTCAGGCCGGCCGGAATCATTCAGCATCCAGACATGTTCAGCGAAACCCGAACAAAACAATAAAAATCAATAGGTTGTATCAATTTAGATCGAAACACACGGAGAGCAAAGAGGCTCCTGACCACAGCTTGATGACTCCCTTATGAACGTTTGACAGCATCAGTTAATGTCGTGTTAATCTCGAGTTACCGGCAGGTGAAGCCGGTAACGCCGGGAGGCGGCAGGGTACTGCCGGGACCGGGCACGGGGCACACGGAGACGCCCGCAAGGCAAGTCCCCGGTGTACGACGCAATCATTGGATTCAAGGGGATTTCAGATGATCAATCGCAAGTCGCTCGGCCGGCATCCGCTGAGCTTTGCCCTCGCTACCGCCGTGCTGCTCGCCGCAGCGGCGCCGGCGATCGCCCAGGATGGCGCCGCGACGCAGACCGCTGAGGAAGCGGCCAAGTCGAAGGCAACCAACCTGGACACGGTGACCGTCACCGGCTCGCGCATCAGCCGCGACGTGTTCAACTCGGTGTCCCCGGTCCAGGTCGTGACCCGTGAGGAAACCACGCTGGCCGGCTTCAACTCGACCACCGCCGCACTGCAGAGCACCGCGGTGACCGCAGGTGCATCGCAGATCAACAACGCCTACGGTGGCTACGTCACCGACGGCGGCCCCGGCGCCAACACCCTCGGCCTGCGCGGCCTAGGCCCGACTCGCACCCTGATCCTGCTCAACGGCCGCCGCGTCTCGCCGGCCGGTTCGCGCGGCTCGGTCGGCTCGACCGACCTGAACGTGCTGCCGAACTCGATCGTCGACCGCGTCGAAATCCTGAAGGACGGCGCCTCCTCGATCTACGGCTCCGACGCGGTCGCGGGCGTGATCAACATCATCACCAAGAAGAAGGTCGACGGCGTCACCTTCGAAGGCCAGCACAATGCGACCGACGGCGGCGGCGGCGACGAACGTCGCTATGCGCTGACCTTCGGCACCACCGGCGAGCGTTCGCACTTCTCCGGTTCGTACGAGTACACAGTGCGCAACGCACTTAACCTGGGCGACCGCGACTGGACCCGCTGCGCCACCGACAAGTATCGCGACATCGACGCCGGCGACTACTGGGGCAGCGGCGACTTCATCGATCCGCTGACCGGCAAGTCCAAGTGCTACACCCTCGACGGCGGCGGCGTGACCATCAACACGCTTGGCACCAACACCCGTACCGGCGTCGCCGCGCCGGGGGGCAGCGGCACCCGCTTCAACCGCTGGCGCCCGAATTCGTCGGTCACCACCGGCCTGGTTGGCTACGAAGGCGTGGGTGCGCTGAACCGCGACACCTTCGACCCGCAGATGCTCAACCAGTCGCTGATCTCGCCGGTCAAGACCCACACGGCCTACTTCCAGGGCGGCTTCGACCTCAACGCACTGGGCGACGCTGAGCTGTACTACGAGTTCCTCGGCAACCACCGCAAGTCGACCCAGACCGGCTATCGCCAGCTGACCCTGGACTATGCAGTGGGTAATCCGCTTATCCCGGCCAACCTCCGCGACAGCGTTGCGGGCCCGGCCACCGACCAAACCAATGGCGTGCCGATGGGCGTACGTGCCTTCATTGGTTTCGGCAACGACCAGAGCAAGCAGAAGGTCGACTTCCTGCGCTTCAACGCCGGCCTTCGCGGCCACCTGAGCTCGGAATGGAATTACGACTTCAACATCATGCATTCGCGCAGCGATGCGGACTACACCTTCCAGAGCTTCCTGACCAGCCGCCTGGCGCAGAGCCTGGACGTGGTCTCCAACGGCGCCGGTGGCTTCGTCTGCCGTGACGCCTCCAACGGCTGCGTCGCCGCCCCCCCGGTGAACAACAATACCATCGGCGGCCGCCTGCCGCAGGACTGGAAGGACTGGGTGTTCGTCCCGGTCACCGGCAACACGCTGTACAAGGAAACCACGGTCAACTTCAACGTCAATGGCCCGCTGTTCGACATGCCGTATGGCTCGGCCGGCGGCGCGTTCGGTGTGGAGTACCGCAAGGCCCGCATCGACGACAGCCCGTCGCAGTACTCCATTGACCAGGACCTGTACAACCTGACCGCTTCCTCGCCGACCCGCGGCAGCGACTCGGTGTTCGAAGCCTACGGCGAATTGGAACTGCCGCTGCTGTCCGGTGTTACCGGCGCTGAGGAGCTGTCGGTCAACCTGTCCGGCCGCTATACCGACTACAAGTCCTATGGTTCCGACGAGACCTACAAGATCGGCACCCTGTGGACCCCGGTGAAGTGGCTGTCGTTCCGTGCATCCTACGGCACCTCGTACCGCGCACCCGCCCTGTTCGAGCAGTTCCTGGGCGCCACCACCGGCTTCCTGCCGCAGTCGTCCGACCCCTGCGACAACTACATTGAGGCCCGCCCGGAATCGATGCGCTACCAGAACTGCGCGTCGCTGGGCCTGGATCCGGAGTTCACCCAGCTGCAGGGCATCACCGTCTACACCCAGGGCGGCGCGGAAAACAACCTGAAGGCTGAAACCTCCACCGCCAAGACCTTCGGCGTGGTGCTGCAGCCGGAGTTCGGCCCAGCCTTCGGCGATCTGTCGCTGGCCCTGGACTACTTCGACATCAAGGTCGAGAACGGTGTGCAGGACGCAGGCGGCGCCGCCATCCTGCGCAACTGCTACGGCAGCTCCACCGCAGACTTCACTGCGGGCAACGGCCTGTGCCGCCTGATCCAGCGCAACCCGCAGACCAACCAGCTGACGGTCACCAACGGCTTCATCAACGTCTCCACCAACAAGGTGCGCGGCCTGGACTTCACCCTGCGCTATGTTCGTGACATCGGCCCGGGCGAGTTCCGTGCCACGCTGCAGGGCACGCACTACTTCGAGCAGACCAGCCAGCTGTTCTCGGACGATCCGAAGGTCGACTCGGCCGGCATGATCGGCTCGCCGGAAAACACCGCCACCCTGGACCTGAACTACAAGTGGAAGAACTGGCGCGTCCGTTACGGTCTGGACTGGATCGACAACATGGACAGCTACGCCTACTACGAGGAGCGCAACCCGGGCCTGTTCGATCCGGCCACCAGCCAGTACAAAATGTACACCCCGAACTACTTCATCCAGGCAGCCTCGCTGCAGTATGAAGCGGACAAGTGGTCGGTCACCGGCGGCGTGCGCAACCTTGCCAACAAGAAGCCGCCGACCATTTCGCAGGGCGTGCTGAGCACGGTTGGCAACGCGCCCCTGTACAGCGGCTTCGATTACTTCGGCCGCACGTACTTCGTGAACATCACACGTTCGTTCTGATCCTGACGTTACCCACCGCCGCCCTTCGGGGCGGCGGTTTCGTTTCCGGCCCCGGCCTTGCGCCGGGATCGCCCTGAGATCGAGGCAAGCAATGAAGCGAACCCTGTTGCTGGCAGCCCTGGCCAGCATGTCCCCCTGGCTGCATGCCAAGCCTGTCGCCCCCACCGTCGAACAGCTGGCGGCCTTCCCTGCCATCTCCAGCCTGTCGCTGTCTCCGGACGGGCAGCACATCGCCGGCCTGCGCGCCAACGGCGAAGAACGCGTGATCGTGGTCTGGCGCACCGATGCGCTGGACAAGGCGCCCACGGTGATCGGTGCCAACCGGATGAAGTTCCAGAGCGTGTCGTTCATCAAGAACGGGCAGCTCGCCGTGGTGCTGTGGCAACCTTTCGACCTGCGCGCCGACCGTGTCACCAAGACCTTCGTCAGCAAGTTCTTCATCACCGACATCGAGGGCAAGCAGTGGAAGGAGCCCATTACGCCGCCGCGTGCCAGCAGCCGCAGCGAGGAACTCGAGCAGGCGCTGTCCAACCCGACGGTGCTGGACACGCTCCCCAATGATCCGGACCACATCCTGGTGATCAACGGCAGTGGCGGCAGCTCCGGCGATGTCTACAAGGTCGACCTGCGCAGCTTCACCTCGCAGCGCGTGCAGAAGACCGAAGAGCGTGTGGCCGGCTATGTCACCGACCTGGACAGCGAACTGCGTGCACGCCTGCGCCAGGACGTGGACGGTACCGGCGCCTATGTCGCCACCGAGTTCCGCAACACCGGCAGCGGTGCGTGGGAAGAGCACTTCCGCTCCTATGTGAAAAACCGCGACATCAACCAGGTGATCGGCTTTGCCGATGACCCGAACATCGCCTTCGTGCTGAGCAACGTCGGCCGTGACAAGGCGATCGTGTACGAGTACGACATCGCCGCACGCAAGCAGAAGGAAGTGCTGTACGAACACAAGCTGTTCAACGCCAGCTCGATGTCGATCAACCGCTATCGCAACGGCGCGATTCCGTTCGGCGAGATCCTCGGCATCCGCTATGCGGGCCCGCGCGGTGACGACCTGCAGTGGACGTCGCCGCGGATGAAGGCGCTGGACCAGGGCCTTCGCCAGGCTTTGGGCATCCAGCAGCAACCGCTGGAAATGGTCGACACCGCCAATGGCCAGCGCTTCACCACCAATTACGACACTGGCCGCAGCTACCAGGTGGTGGACTACACCCCCGACCTGTCCACCGTGCTGGTGGCCACGTCGGGCCCGTCCAACCCGCCCGAGTACCACCTGCTGCGCAACGGCAAGCTGACCCTGCTGGCCAAGACCTATCCGGACATCCAGCCTGCGGCCCTGGGCGATACGAAGCTGGTCTATTACAAGGCCCGCGACGGGCTGGACATTCCGGCATTCCTGACCACGCCCAACACCGAACTGTGTGGCGCCGGTCCCTGGAGGGCGGTCGTGCACCCGCATGGCGGTCCGTGGGCCCGCGATGGCATGGACTTCGATGGCTCGATGTGGGTGCCGCTGATGGCATCGCGATGCATGGCCGTACTGCGCCCGCAGTTCCGCGGCTCGGCTGACTGGGGCCGCAAGCTGTGGATGGCGGGTGACGCCGAATGGGGCCAGAAGATGCAGGACGACAAGGATGATGGCGCGCAGTGGATGGTCGACCAGAAGATCGCCCGGCCTGGTCACATCGCCATGTTCGGCTTCTCCTATGGTGGATACTCGGCGTTTGCCGCCTCGGTTCGCCCGAACGGCCTGTACAAGTGCGCGATTGCCGGCGCCGGCGTCTCGGACATCAAGAAAATCTGGTCGCGCTTCTACACCAATCCGTTCTTCCGCCAGGCGCAGGCGCCGACCGTTGCAGGCCTTAACCCGCTGGACAAGGCGGGCGAGATGAAGATTCCGTTGATGGTCTACCACGGTGACCGCGACCGTACCGTGCCCATCGAGCAATCGGAGTGGTTCGTGACCAAGGCCAAGAGCTCGGGGCAGCCGGTCGAGTTCCATGCCATCGCCGACTATGCGCACGGTCCGGCCTGGACTCGGAAGATCATGGCCGACCAGCTGCACCTGATCGACGACTATCTCGGCAAGGGCTGCGGCGGCGACGGCCTGTAATCGGTGCGTTACCCAAGCAAGGGCGCCCCACCGGGCGCCCTTGCTCGTTCTGGCCCTTGCGCCCGGCCATGACCTTCGACACCCTTGCGGGGCAGGCCGGCGGCGTATCGTTCGGCCCACGGCCGTCCCCGCGGCCCTTCCCTGACTCACTCGGCCTGGAGGCCATCAAAGTGACCCGTACTCCCAAGATCGTGCTGCTGACCCTGGCCGTTTCGGCCGCGCTGGTTGGCTGCGGCAAGAACGAAACCCCGGCCAAGGACGCCACCGCCTCCACGCCGGCTGCGGCCGAAGCCACCCAGTACACCCTGGACGAGAGCAAGCTGCCGGCCTACAACGCCTTCCAGCCTAGCGACCTCGATACCAGCAAGGACGCCTGCGGCGCCTTCGGCGACTACGTCAACAGCAAGTGGCTGGCCGCCAATGAAATCCCGGGCGACCGCACCAGCTGGGGCGCCTTCACCATCCTCGACGAGCGCTCGGTGGCCGTGCAGCACCAGCTGGCCGAGCAGGTGGCACAGGTGAAGACTCCGAACCACATCGAGAAGATCGTCGGCGACCTGTGGGCCACCGGCATGGACGAGGCCAAGATCAACGCCCAGGGCATCGAGCCGCTGAAGGCCGACCTGACCGCGATCGATGGCCTGCAGGACAAGGCGGCCATCGCTAATTACCTGCGCTCCAGCGCCGCCAAGGGTGACAACGTTCTGTTCGGCTTCGGCGCCGAAGCCGACTTCAAGAACTCGGCCGTGAACATGGCCTACGCCAGCCAGGGCGGCCTGGGCCTGCCGGACAGCACCTACTACACCGATGCCAAGAACGCCGACAAACTGAAGGCCTACCAGGCGCACGTCGCCAAGGTGCTGGAGCTGTCCGGCGTCGCTGCTGCCGACGCTGCCAAGCAGGCCGAGGACGTGGTCAAGTTCGAGACCCGCCTGGCCAAGGCGTCCAAGTCGCGCGTCGAACTGTCGCGCAACGTCGAGCTGTACTACAACCCGGTCACCGTGGCCGACGCGGACAAGCTGACCCCGAACTTCAGCTGGACCGAGTTCTTCAAGTCGCAGGGCGTGGCCGCACCGGAGAAGTTCTCGCTGGCCATGCCGGCCTTCCATGAGGAAGTGAGCAAGGCGCTGGGCGACACCGATCCGTCGGTGTGGCGTGCCTACCTGCGCTTCCACACCGTGGACAGCGCCTCGCCGTACCTGGCCGATGCCTTCGTGCAGGAGAACTACGAGTTCTACGGCAAGACCCTCAACGGCCAGAAGGAGCAGAAGCCGCGCTGGAAGCGTGTGCTGGGCACCATCGAGAATGACGCCGGTGAAGCCTTCGGCCAGCTGTACGTGAAGGTGGCCTTCTCGCCGGAAGCCAAGGCGAAGATGGAAGAACTGGTGAAGAACCTGGCCGCCTCGCTGAAGGACCGCATCCAGGGCCTGAGCTGGATGAGCGATGAAACCAAGGCCAAGGCCATCGCCAAGTGGGAAACCTTCACCCCGAAGATCGGCTACCCGGACAAGTGGCGTGACTGGTCGGGCCTGCAGACCCAGCGCGACAGCTTCCTGGGCAACGTGCGCGCGGCCAACGAATTCAACTACAAGTTCAACCTGTCCAAGATCGGCAAGCCGGTGGACAAGACCGAGTGGGGCATGACCCCGCAGACGGTCAATGCCTACTACAACCCGCTGCAGAACGAGATCGTGTTCCCGGCCGCCATCCTGCAGCCGCCGTTCTTCGATCCGAAGGCCGACGACGCACTGAACTACGGCGGCATCGGCGCGGTGATCGGCCACGAAATGACCCACGGCTACGACGACCAGGGCGCACGTTTCGGGCCGACCGGCAACATGGAAGACTGGTGGACCGCCGCTGACAAGAAGAACTTCGAAGGCCTGACCGGCAAGCTGGTCAAGCAGTTCGACCAGTACAAGGTCGACGGCCAGGCGGTGAACGGCCACCTGACCCTGGGTGAGAACATCGCCGACCTGGGCGGCCTGGCTACCGCCTACGATGCCCTGCAGAAGGCCAGCGCCGGCAAGGAAGACCCGAAGGTGGACGGCTTCACCCGCGACCAGCGCTTCTTCTTCAACTGGGCCACCGTGTGGCGCACCAAGTACACCCCGGAGAACGCCAAGGTCCGCCTGGCGACCGACCCGCACGCCCCGGCGCAGTTCCGCGCCATGGGTGCGCCGTCGAACCTGCCGACCTTCGCCGCCGCGTTCCAGTGCAAGGCCGGTTCGCCGATGGCCCGCAGCGGCGACCAGCAGGTGGTGATCTGGTAAGCCACGGCTGACGCCGCGGCAGACCTGCAGAGGCCCGGGAATTCCCGGGCCTTTGTTTTTCGGGGGTGTTTTTCGTCCACGCATGGTGTGGATCCAATGATCTCGGCGCTCCCCGCTAGCGGCCGACCCTGGTCGGCGAAAGCAGCGTGATGCGTGCATGCCGCGTCGATGCGCGGCTTGCTATAGTGCGCGCGCCCTCAATCCATCACGGATTCGTTCCACATGCCCAATTTCCGTCCGCTTGCCATCGCCCTGGGCATCAGCCTGGCGACCCTGGTCCCGACCCATGATGCGTTCGCCGCCGCCAAGAAGAAGGCCGCGCGCGCCCCGGCCGTCAGCGCCCAGTGCAGCGACTTCTATGACGCCACCAACGCAGGCTGGCTGAAGGCCAACCCGGTGCCACAGACCGGTGCCACCACCGCGCTGGGCCAGCTGGTCGACCGCAGCCGTCAGCAGCAGCGTGAACTGCTCGACGCAGCGATGAAGGCGCCGCAGGGCAACGTGCAGAAACTGCTGGGCGACTTCTGGGCCAGCGGCCTGGACGAAGCCGCCGTGGAAGCCGACGGATCCAATCCGATCGCCCCGCTGCTGACCCGCATCAACGCGATCAAGAAGGCCAAGGATGTGCCGGCCTCGATCGCCGCGTTGCACCAGGTCGGCATCCCGGTGGCCTTCAACTTCGGCCCGGACGTGGACCTGAAGGCGCTGGACCGCCACATCGGTTACTTCATGCAGGGCGGCATGGGCCTGCCGGACCCGGCGTTCTACACCCGCACCGACGCCGACACCGTGGCGCTGATGGGCCGCTACCGCGCCTACGTCAAGCAGATCCTGGCGCTGACCGGCACCCCGGCCGCCAAGCTGGATGCCGAGTCGCAGGCGGTGATCGCGCTGGAAACCGAACTGGCGCGCAATGCGCAGTCGCTGGCCGGCATCAACAACCCGTTCAACAACTACGCGCCGATCTCCACCAAGGAGCTCAACAGCCGTTACCGCAATCTGCAGCTGGATGCCTTCCTGAAGGCACAGGGCGTGGATGACGACCTGGTCTCGCTGGCCGACCCGGGCCTGTTCAAGCAGCTCGACGGCATGGTCACCAAGCTCAAGCCGGACCAGTGGAAGGCCTACCTGCGCTGGCGCGTGGGCGACTCGATGGCGCCGTACCTGTCCAAGGCCTATCGCGACGCCGAGTTCGAATTCCGTGGCCGCGTGCTGCGTGGCGAGACCCTGCCGCCACAGCGTTGGGAAGACGTGCTCGATGCGATCAACGTGGCCGCTGGCCCGATGCTCGGCCGCGAGTACGCCGCCCGCTACCTGTCGGCCGAAGACCGTCGCCAGGCGGCGTGGATCGTCGACAAGGTGCGCGAAGTGCAGATCGAAGCGGTCAAGAACAGCAGGTGGATGAGTGCCGAGGCCAAGACCGAAGCGCAGGCCAAGCTGGCCGCGCTGAAGATCGAGATCGGCACCCCGCTGCGCGACCTCGACTACAGCGTGCAGCCGATGGGCCGCGGTTCGTTCGGCGGCAACATGCTGATTGCTTCAACCTGGCGCCATCGCGAGGAAATGAAGCGCATCGGCAAGGGCAACGCCGACCGCCGTTGGGACGTGCTGCCGCAGCAGCCTTCGCTGGCCTACGATCTGGCGCAGAACCGCCTGATCGTCACCGCTGCGATCCTGCAGGGGCCGGTGTTCAACGCCAAGGCCGACGCTGCCGACAAGTTCGGCAGCTTCGGTGGCCTGGTCGGCCACGAGCTGACCCGCGCGATCGATGCCAAGGGCGCGCTGGTCGACGCCAAGGGCGAACTGCGCAGCTGGTGGACCCCGGCCGACAAGACCGCCTGGACCCTGCTCGGCAATCGCGTGGCCGCGCAGTACAGCGCGTACGACTTCCCGGGCGTGAAGGGTGCCAAGGTCAACGGCACGCTCACCCAGGAAGAGAACCTGGCCGACATCGCCGGCCTGGAACTGGCTTGGGCCGCGTACACCGCGCAGGAGCCGAAGGCCAAGCAGGCACAGCAACAGGGCTTCTTCCGCGCGTGGTCGGCGTTGTGGGCGCAGCAGCTGTCGCCGAACGAGGCCGTGCGTCGCCTGACCGCCGACATCCGTGCACCGGGCCTATGGCGCAGCAACGGCACGCTGGCCAACCTGCCGGCGTTCGGTGCCACCTTCAGCTGCAAGGCCGGCCAGCCGATGCAGCGCAGCGAAGCCGAGCAGATCAAGGTCTGGCGCTGAGCCAACTGCTGCAACTGGCAATGCAGAGGGCGCCTTCGGGCGCCCTTCTTTTTGCGGGTGCAGCACGATCCCGGCTTAACACCGGGCGTGCTATCGCTGCGGCTTCGTCCATCGCGGAGCCCCGAAATGGCACACAAGAACACCATCTGTGTCTGGTACGACAACGGCGCGCTCGAGGCCGCCACCTTCTATGCCAGCCTCCTGCCCGACAGCGCGGTGACCGCCGTGCATCACGCACCTGGCGACTACCCCGACGGCAAGGAAGGCAATGTGCTGACCGTCGAATTCACCGTCTGCGGCATTCCCTGCGTCGGCCTCAACGGCGGCAGCGCGTTCAAGCACAGCGAAGCGTTCTCCTTCCAGATCCAGACCGAGGACCAGGCCGAGACCGACCGCCTGTGGAATGCGATCGTCGGCAACGGTGGCCAGGAGAGCCAATGCGGCTGGTGCAAGGATCGCTGGGGCATCTCCTGGCAGATCAGCCCGCGCATGCTCATCGAAGCGGTGACCAGCAAGGACAAGGCACTGGCCAAGCGCGCCTTCAACGCGATGATGCCGATGAAGAAGATCGACATCGCCACCATCGAAGCCGCGATAAAAAAAGGGGACGGAGGGTATTAAGTCGTTTCTGCCCATCGCTGCCGACCTTGTGCGAATTGCGACTTAATCCCCTCCGTCCCCTTTTTTTGAGGTGCTGATGTCCTGGGATGCAATCATCATCGGTGGTGGCCACAACGGCCTGGTCTGTGCGGCCTATCTGGCGAAGGCCGGAAAGAACGTGCTGGTCCTTGAACGGCGCGGCGTGCTCGGCGGAGCGGCGGTCACCGAGGAGTTCCATCCCGGCTTCCGCAACTCGGTGGCGTCGTACACGGTGTCGCTGTTGCAACCGAAGGTGATCGAAGACCTGCAACTGCATGCGCATGGGATGCGCATTGTCACGCGCCCGGCCAACAACTTCCTGCCATTGCCCGACGACCGCTACCTGTTGTCGGCACCTGGCCGCACCCAGGCCGAAGTCGCTGGATTCTCCGCTCGGGATGCACAGCGCCTGCCAGCGTACGAAGCACGCCTGGAGATCTTCGCCGATGTACTGCGCGCGTGGGCTCTCCGCGCGCCACCGGACATCGGCGTCGCCGGCGGCTGGCGCGGCCTGCCCGCACTTTGGCAGATGGGGAAGCTCGGCCGCGAACTGGCGGCGCTGGATGCACCGCTGCGGCAGGAGCTGCTGGACCTGTTCACGCTGTCGGCGGCGGAATACCTGGACCGCTGGTTCGAGAGCGAGCCGATCAAGGCGCTGTTCGGCTTCGATGGCATCGTCGGCAACTATGCCAGTCCATACACACCGGGCAGCGCCTACGTGTTGCTGCATCACGTGTTCGGCCAGTGCAATGGCGTGAAGGGTGCATGGGGCCATGCGATGGGTGGCATGGGCGCGATCAGCCAGGCCATCGCCAGCGCGGCGCGCGAGGCCGGGGCCGAGCTGCGCGTGGATGCCGGCGTGCGACGGGTACTGACCGAACAGGGCCGCGCCGTGGGGGTGGAACTGGCCAACGGCGAAACCCTGCGTGCACGCGCGGTGGTCGCCAACGTCAATCCGAAGCTGCTGTACGAACAGCTGCTGGAGCCGGCGCAGGTACCGGCTGCCACACGCGAACGCATGACGAACTGGCGCTGCGGTTCCGGCACCTTCCGGATGAACGTGGCGCTGTCGCGGCTGCCGGAGTTCCGCGCCCTGCCCGGTCCGGGCGATCACCTCAGTGCCGGCATCATCATGGCACCCAGCCTGGACTACATGGATCGCGCCTGGCTGGATGCGCGCCGCGACGGTTGGTCGCGCGAACCGATCGTGGAAATGCTGATACCCAGTACGCTGGACGATTCACTGGCACCGCCCGGGCAGCATGTGGCCAGCCTGTTCTGCCAGCATGTGGCGCCGGTACTTCCTGATGGGCGTCACTGGGATGACCACCGCGAGACGGTAGCCGACCTGATGATTGCCACTGTCGAGCGGTATGCGCCCGGCTTCACCGCCAGCGTGCTCGGTCGGCAGGTGCTGTCCCCGCTCGATCTGGAACGCACCTTCGGCCTGGTCGGCGGCGACATCTTCCACGGCGCACTGAGCGCCAACCAGTTGTTCTCGGCGCGGCCGATGGTTGGACAGGCCGGCTATCGCGGTGCCCTGCCCGGCCTGTACCTGTGTGGTTCGGGTACCCATCCCGGCGGTGGTGTTACCGGTGCGCCGGGGCACAATGCGGCGCAGGTGGTGCTGCGGGACCTGTAGCGGTGTGGCGACCAACGGTCGGCACCTACGGCGTCAAATGATCCTTCGGATCATTTGACGCTGCGCAGATGGTTCGGGCGCTTCGGGGGACCGGGCGGGCGACGCTTGTTGAACGGCGGCTGCCCGCGCCAGTAACGGATCAGCAACCAGCCGAACAGCATGCCGCCCAGATGCGCGAAATGGGCCACGCCCGGCTGCCAGCCGGTCATGCCCAGCACCAGCTCACCCACGCCGAACAGGATCACGAAGGTACGTGCCTTCATCGGGATCGGCGGGAACAGCAGCATCACCCGCTGGTTGGGGAACAGCATGCCGTAGGCCAGCAGCAGGCCAAACACGCCACCGGAGGCGCCCAGCACCGTCGCCGGGTTTTCCAGCAGCGTGCCCACCAGCAGCTGGCACACGCCGGCTCCGGCCACGCACACCAGGTAATAGAGCAGGAAGCGCTTCTCGCCCCAGGTCTGCTCCAGTGGCGCGCCGAACATGAAGACCGCCAGCATGTTGAAGAACAGGTGGCCGAAGCTGCCATGCAGGAAGCCATAGGTCAGCAGCTGCCACGGCTGGAAGTTGCCGCCCGGCGAGAACGCATCGAAGCCCTGCTGCAGCGGTTGCAGCATGAACGGCTCGAAGGTCTGCATGCCGAGCAGGAACGGCTGCTGCAGCAGGAACAGGATCGCATTGGCGATCAGCAGGGCCTTGGTGACGGTTGGCAGTCGCGGGAACATGGGAGTACCGGCATGGAACGGCCTCCATCATAGCCGCAGCACCGTGTCTTGTTGGCGGCCCTCAGGTCCGGCCTGTTCAGTCGCCAGCGGTGCTCATCCCGGGCCCCACACAGCGGCATCCAGTGCCGCTGCCGGATCAGCCGCCGGCATCCGCACCCGGCCGTTCTCCACCACTACGCCCTCCGCGCGCAACCGCTGTGACTGCTCGCGCCATCCGGCCGACCCTTCTTCCATGGCGATGCGCCCATCCGAGCGCAGCACGCGGTGCCAGGGCAGGTCCGGGTCGTCGTTCTGGCCCAGGATGCGCGCGGTCAGGCGTGCACGCCCGGGCAGGCCCGCGCGCATCGCTACCTGCCCATAACCCATCACCTGCCCTACGGGGATCGCGCGGATCACCGCCAGGATGCGCGCACGCGCCTGCTCCGGTGTCAGCGCCGCAGGCGGGTCACCAGCAGTACGCCGATCAGTACCAGCACGGTGCCGGCGATCTGCGCCGGCCCCATCGGTTCGTCGAGCAGCCATAGGCTCATCACGATGGTGGAAACAGGGCCCAGCATACCGACCTGCGCGGCCAGCGACGAACCCACGCGCTGCACCGCCAGCATGATCGCCAGCACCGGCAGCACCGTGCACACGGTGGCATTGACCAGCGACAGCCATTGCACTGGCGCCGGTGCCTGCCACAGGAACGGCAGCGGATGGGTCACCGCGAAATGCAGCAGCACCAGCACGCTGGCCACGCAGCTGGCATAGGCGGTCAACCGCACCGCGCCGATGCGTGCGACCACCTGCCCACTGCCGAACAGGTACAGCGCGTAGCTGAGCGCACTGCCCAGTACCAGCAGGCTGCCGACGATGATCTGCCCGCCCTCGCGCTGCAGATCGTGGCCGAAGGCGAGCAGCACGCCCAGATAGCTCAGCACCAGCGCGCCGATCTGCCACCGACCGGGCCGCTGGCGCGCCAGCAGCACGTTGATCAGCAGCACCAGGGTCGGGTTCAAGTAAAGAATCAGGCGCTCAAGGGTCACGCTGATGTACTGCAGGCCCTGGAAGTCGAGCAGACTGGACAGGTAGTAGCCGGTGAAGCCCAGCCACAACACGCGGGCACGGTCGGCCCAGGACAGCGGCTCGGCCCGGCGCGCGGCCCACAGTGCCATCAGCACGAACAGCGGTAACGCCATCAGCATGCGCAGGGCGAGCAGCGTGGTGGCATCCACGCCGTGACGCAGGCCGAGCTTGACGATGATGGCCTTGCCGGAGGCGGCGATGGCGCCGATCGCGGCCAGGCCGATGCCTCCCAGCGCGATGCGTGGGGAAGCGGTGGCGATACGGGAAGCGGGGCTGGACATCAGGACGACGGCGGGCCGCACGGGGCGGCCAGGGAAGGCGTAAGGGCGTCCATTGTCGCATGGGTGCGCCTGATGACCTGGAGAGCCGAGCATAGGCTCGGCTCTAAAACCGTCCAGCTCAGCGCATCAGCACCACTTCCTCGGCCGAGGTCGGGTGGATCGCCACGGTGTCGTCGAACTGGGCCTTGGTCGCGCCCATCTTCACCGCCACCGCAAAGCCCTGCAGGATCTCGTCGGCCGCTTCGCCCAGCAGGTGGATGCCCACCACCCGTTCTTCCGGACCGGCACAGACCATCTTGAACAGGCTGCGCTGGGTGCCATTGGCCAGCCCCTGCAGCATCGGACGGAAACGGCTGTGGTAGACGGTCACCTGATCGAACCGCGCGCGCGCCTCTTCTTCGCTCATGCCCACCGCGCCCAGCGGTGGATGCGAGAACACCACGCTGGCCACGTTCTCGTAATCCATCTTCGACTGCGGGCGGCCACCGAACAGGCGGTCCATCAGCCGCCGCGAAGCGGCCACCGCCACCGGGGTCAGGCCGACCTTGCCAGCGATGTCGCCCACCGCGTGCACGCTCGGCACACACGTGGTCTGCCATTCGTCCACCTGCACCTGCTGGTGTTCGCCGATACCGATGCCGAGCGCTTCCAGGCCCAGATCGCGGCTGTTGCCACGGCGGCCGGTGGCAAAGAACACCGCGTCGAACACGCTGTCGAGCGGGCCGTCATGGCCGAATGCACGTACGCGTTCGCCATCGCGCTGCAGTTCGCGCAGGCGATAGCCGAAATGGATGCGCACGCCCTGCTGCTTCAGGTTCTCGGCCAGCTGATCGGTCAGCTCGTAATCGAAGCGATCCAGCAGCCGCTGGCCACGCACCAGCAGGCTCACCTTGCTGCCCAGTGCCTGCAGCAGGCCGGCCAGCTCCACCGCGATGTAACCGCCACCGATGATCGCCACCTCGGCCGGTGCCGCGCGCAGATCGAAGAAATCATCGGAGACCAGGCCCAGTTCGGCACCGGGGATGTCAGGCCGCAGCGGGTGCGCGCCGGTGGCGATCAGGATGTGTTCAGCGCTGTAACGCACGCCATCGCTGCAGGCCACGGTATGCGCATCGAGCAGATGACCGCGCGCCGGAATGCGCACCACGCCGGTTTCGTCCAGGCGCTTGTGGTAGCTGGTGTGGATGTTGCTGATGTAGGCCTGGCGATGGATCACCAGCTCCTTCCACGACAATGCCGGGCGTGCCTTGACATCGAAACCCATCGCACTGGCCAGGCCGATGCGCTCGTGCAGGTCGGCCGCCAGCCACATGGCCTTCTTCGGCACGCAGCCGACGTTGACGCAGGTCCCGCCCAGTTCACCAGGCTCCAGCAGCGCCACGCGCTTGCCGTGCTGCGCGGCGCGGATCGCGCCAGCCAGGCCGGCGGAACCACCGCCAAGGACGATCAGGTCGTAATCATAGGGTGCAGTGCTCATCGGAATCGCTCGGGTCGGTAAGGGGAAGGATCGATCGCCGGCGTGCGGCCGCAGACGAGATCGGCGATCAGCTGGCCGGTGCCGGCGCTCATGCTGATGCCGAGCATGCCATGCCCCGCTGCAAGCCAGACGTGAGGATGCGCGGGCGCGCGGCCGATCAACGGCACGTCGTCCACGCTCATGGGGCGCCACCCGCACCACTGCTCCTGCAGCCGCGCACCACGTGGCGCGCGCAGGTAGTGGTCGGCGGCCTGCTGCAAGGCCTGCAGGCGGGTCGTGCGCAGCTGCGGATCGGCACCGGCGAATTCCATGGTGCCGCCCAGCCGCAGCGCTTCGCGCCAGGCGATCACGAACACGGAATGGTCCTTCAGCACGACTGGACGCTGCGGCACCTGCGCCGGTCGTGACCAGGTCAGCGAGTAGCCCTTGCCAGGTTGGATCGGCACGCGCAGATCCAGTTGCCGCGCCCAGCGCGGTGACCACGGCCCGGTCGCCAGCACCAGCTCGCGCGCCTGCAGCATGCGTTCACCGGCACGCACGCGCACACCCTGCGCGTCGGCGCTGAAATCCTCCACGTCCGACTGTTCTTCGATCACCACGCCCTGTGCGCGCAGCACGCGCGCCAGTTCGGCGGTGTAGCGGTCCGGACGCAGCTGGGCATCGCCGGGGAAGTGGATCGCACCGGCAAGGCGATCATGGAACGCCGGATTGTCGCGCGCGTAGTCGGTGCCATCGATGCGCGCCGAGGCAATGCCCTGTGCGTTCAGCGCCTCACACTCGGCAGCGTGGTGATCGAAATTGCGGGCGTCACCGAACACATAGTCCAGACCGCGCGCCTCGAACTCGCAGTCCAGCGCATGCGTCTGCACCCACTGCGCCAGGCGCAGCCGTGAATCATTCAACAATGCGCCGCGTGCCCGCGTGGCGTGCAGCCAGTCGCGTGCGTTGCAGCGCGCCCCGAACTGCAGCAGCCAGCGCCACAATGCTGGGTCCAGGCGTGTACGCACGTACAGCGGCGCACGCGGATCGAGCATCCAGCGCAGCGCGCGCAACGGCACGCCGGGCGCTGCCAGCGGTGGCGCGTGGCTGGGGGTGATGGTGCCGCAGTTGCCATGCGAGGTCGCGCCGCCGACACGCCCACGGTCGATCACGCGTACCTGCCGGCCCTGTGCACGCAGCGCGAGTGCGGCAGCCAGTCCAATGGCACCGGCGCCGACCACGATCACATCCTCGCGCGCGCCCTGCATCGATCAGCCCTGGCCGGCCTCGCGCCGCATCGGCGGCCACTGCCGATAGGTCATCGCGCGCCACAGCCATTCCATCGGCCCAAAGCGGAAGCGGCGCAGCCATACGTGCGAGATGCCCACCTGCACGGTGAACAGCAGCAGCGCGAACATCAACTGCACGCTGCGTGGCATCGTTTCGAACGCGCCCAGGCCGTAGTGGTAGAACAGCCAGGTGCACAGCAGCGACTGGCCGAGGTAATGGGTCAACGCCATGCGCCCGACCGGCGCCAGCCAGCCCAGCCGCGCGCGCCAGTGTACGATCCAGGCCAGGTAACCCAGGCACATCGGCAGGCCGCCGATCGTCACCAGCGCCATCGCCGCCGTAACCGGCAGATCGTAAGCGCCCGGCGCCAGATACGGCTTCCAGGCAACACCCAGCAGCGTGACCAGCAGGCCGAAGGGCAGCGCCCCCCAACGCAACACCGCATACAGCCGCGGGAAGCGATCCGGCGTGGCCAGCGCGCCGCTGCCGGCAAACCAGCTGCCGATCAGGAACATGCCCAGCACTTCCGGGCCGGTGATCAGCATCGCCCCCATCGACGTGCCGAACTCGCTCAGCCGCTGCGCATTGGCCTGCATCCAGCTGCCCTGCCCGTACACCAGGCGCTGCAGATCGATGCTCTGCTGCGCGTCGGTGAGCATCTTCCGCACGTCCTCCGCCGAAGCCATCGACACCATCGCGCCGACCAGCAGCATCATCGCCACACCGCCGAGATAGACCGTTACGCCCATCCACGGCAGCCAGCTGCGCGGCGCCTCGCGGCAGGCCAGCAACGGCAACGAGACCAACGCGTACATCACCAGGATGTCGCCGGACCAGACCAGCAGCGCGTGGCACAGGCCGATCAGCAGCAGGCCAGCGCTGCGGCGCAGGTAGAACGGGGTGAAGTCACGCCCGGCCGCCTCAGCGCGCTGCGCCATCACCGCGAAGCCGGCGCCGAACAGCAACGAGAACAGGGTGAAGAACTTCCCCTGCACGAATACGTAGACAAAGGCATCGGCCCAGTAGTCGATACCTTGCCAATGCACGTCGATGCCGGTGAAGGCCAGGTCCAGCGGTCCGCTGAAGGCCTCGATGTTCATCAGCAGGATGCCCAGCAACGCCGCACCACGCAGCACGTCCAGTAGGGCGATGCGTTCGCCGGAAGCCATCGGCTGCAGGGAAGGAGAAGCGGCGTTCACGGGGCATCCGTCAGGCAGGTCCGCCATTATGCCGCCGGCCCACACGCCATGGATGGCCGCGCCGTGTTCCAGAAACGCAACGGCCCGCCGAAGCGGGCCGTTGCTGCCATCACGATCGCGCTGCGATCAGTGGTGGTGGCCGCCGTCGCCGTGGACGTGGCCGTGGTCGATCTCTTCCTTGCCGGCTTCACGCACGTCAACGATTTCGACGTCGAAATGCAGGTCCTTGCCAGCCATCGGGTGGTTCAGGTCGACGTCGACGACGCTCATGCCGACCTTCTGCACGGTCACCGCACGCGGGCCGAAGTTGGTCTGCAGCACGACCTGCTGGCCGGGGGCCAGCTTGGTGTTGCCGAAGTGCTTCTTCGGCACGCGCTGGGACAGGCCCTCGCGGCGCTCGCCGTAGGCATCAGCGGCAGTGACGTCGACGCTGAAGGTCGCGCCGGCTTCCTTGTCCATCATGGCGTTTTCCAGGCCCGGGATGATGTTGCCGTGGCCGATCAGGATCGCCAGCGGCTCGCCGCGGTCCTTGGACGATTCGATCGGCTCCTGGCCGACTTCGGAAACGGTGTAGTGGAAGCGGACAACGCGGTCTTTTTCGATCTTCATGCGCAACTCTGTCTGGATCTGCCGAAGGCAGGCGGGTTGGGGCGGGTTGTCGCCCGGCGGGGACGCCGCCATCATGACGGCCAATCCCAAGGTGGCGCATTATCCGGAGAACATGCACATCACGCCAGTTTCGTCCGGCCTGCGCCGGCTCCTCGCCCCGGCCCTGCTGCTGGCCCTGCCCGTGCTGATGACCGCCTGCGGCGGCGGCAAGGCCACCCGCCCCGCTCCGCCCCCGCCGACCGCGAACTGGCCGAAGACCGTGCCGGACAACCCCGAGGCGGCCAACTCGGTGCTGATGCGTGCCATCAGCCTGGTCGGCACCCCCTACCGCTATGGCGGCAACACCCCGGATTCCGGCTTCGACTGCAGCGGCCTGGTGGCCTATGTCTATCGCGAGATGCTGGACCTGAAACTGCCGCGCACCTCGCGCGACCTGGCGGCGGTACAGGGTCCGAAGATCGATCCGCAGCGCCTGGCCACCGGCGACCTGGTGTTCTTCGGCAGCCGCGGCAGCGTCACCCATGTCGGTATCTATGTCGGTGAAGGGCGTTTCGTGCATGCGCCGAGCACCGGCGGCACCGTGCGCCTCGACTCGCTCAGCGGTCCCTACTGGAAGGACCACTACACAGGGGCGAAACGCGTCCTTCGCTAAAATGAACAGGCGATATGTTCAAAACTGTGACGAACATCACCATGCAACTAACGAATTACTAACGGAATTTTTAACTTATCCGCGCTTTTACAGGGCATGATGCCCCATCGTTTTTTTCCTGTGACCGACGCGTGACGACTGACGACCTGAAAAGCGAAGGCCAGACTTCCGTATCTTCACGTAGTGCCCGCCCGCTGTTGCTTGGCCTGGCACTGTGTCTGACCAGCCTTCCGGCCTGGTCGCAGACTTCTCCGAACCGTTCCGATGTGACCCCGGCCCCGGTGGCCGAGAGCACCGCCCGACCGACCGCCAAGGCCGAGGCTGCCGCTACGCAACGCAGCCGCGTCGACGCCGCCGCCAGCGCTACCCTGGCCGCCCTGCTGCCTCACCTGGCCGCCAACGACACCATTCCGCTGATGGACCGCTCGGCCGTGGTGGCCGGTGACCTCAGCCGCCTCCTCGCCAACTACGACACCAGCAGCGCTGCCAATGGCAGCGTTGTCGGCACCGCGGCCGACAATGGCAAGGTGCAGTCGCTGCTGCGTCGCGCGATGACCCTGCTGGGCACCCCATACCGTTGGGGCGGCAGCAACCCGGACAGCGGCTTCGACTGCAGTGGTCTGGTCGGCTACGTGTTCCGCTCGGCCCTGGGCATTGAGCTGCCGCGCGTCTCGCGCGAAATGGCACACGACGACAACGCCGAACTGATCAACGACCGCACCGCGCTGGCCGCCGGTGACCTGGTGTTCTTCGGCCGCAAGGGCCGCGTCGATCACGTCGGCATCTATGTGGGTGATGGCCGCTTCCTGCACGCACCGAGCTCGGGCAAGGACGTGCGCGTGGACACCCTGCTCAGCGGCTACTGGGGCAACAAGTTCATGCAGGCCCGCCGGGTCGATCTCTGATCTGGCCGGTTGGCGCTACCACGCCGCCTGACACGAGAAAGCCGCTGCCCTGCAGCGGCTTTTTTGTTAAGCCCGCGCAATGGTGGGTAGCTGCCGATCTTGGTCGGCACCGCCTTCATCCACGCATGGCGTGGATCTACCGACCTCTGGTGGGTACTGACCTTTGGTGGGTTCTGACCTTTGGTGGGGCCGACCGTTGGTCGGCACCGCCTCCATCCACGCATGGCGTGGATCTACCAGGCCCGGCATGACCGCCACCGCGCCAGCCAGCTCCCAAACAAAAAGCCCGCCGTTCAGGGCGGGCCTTTCGTCTCCACACACCGTCAGCCGCGTGGCGGCGTCGGATCGGGGTCGTCCACACCCACATTGCTGGACGGATTGTCATACACCGCCTGGTCGAGCAGCCCGGTTTCCTTGGCCACGATCACCGGCACCAGCATCTGGCCGGTCACGTTCGTCATCGTGCGCATCATGTCGAGGATGCGGTCGATGGCATACAGGTAGCCGATCGTCTCCAACGGCAGGTTGGCCGCGCTCAGCACCACCGTAGCCATGATCACCGCGGTACCCGGAACACCGGCCGTACCGAAGCTGCCCAGCACCGAAGCGATCAGCACCACCACGTACTGTTCAGGGGTCAGCGGCACACCGCTGTACTGCGCGATGAACACCGCGCACAGCGCCGGGTAGATGGCACCGCAGCCGTCCATCTTGATGCTGGCGCCCAGCGGCACCGCAAACGAACCGTAGTCCTTGTTCACGCCCAGGTTGTGGGTGATCGAACGCAGTGCCACCGGCATCGCCGCGAAGCTGGAAGAGCTGACGAACGCAACCTGCATGCCCGGCGCCGCACCACGGAAGAACTTCAGCGGGTTCAGTCCGTGCGCCAACAGCAGTGCGCTGTAGACCACCACGATGTGCAGGGCGCAGGCCACGTACAGGGCCAGCACGAAATGCCCCAGCGGCAGCAGCTTCTCGAACCCGTAGCTGCCGACCAGGCCGGCGATCAGGCCAAAGGTACCGATAGGGGTGACTTCCAGCACGAAGCGGGTCACCTGGATCATGATGTCGCTCATCTGGCCGACCAGCTTGCGCGCCTCGGTCACCTTCTCGCCCAGCTTGACGATGGCGAAGCCGACCAGGCCGGCGAAGAAGATCACCGGCAGGATCGAGCCGCGACCGGCGGCCAGCACGGTCTCACCGGCCGCATTGACCTTGGTACCGATGCCGGACAGCGCGTAGAAGACATTGGCCGGCACCACGTCAAGCAGCACCTGCACCACGCAGGGCACTTCGCGCGGCACGTAATTGCTGGCCATCGTCAGCTGCAGGCCACCGGCGCCGGGCTGCAGCACGGTGCCCACGCCCAGTCCGACGCACACCGCCAACGCAGCAGTGATCACGAACCACAGGAAGGTGCGGCCACTGAGCGCGGCAACCGACTTCTGGCCGTGCAGCGACGAGATCGCATTGATCACCGCGAAGAACACCAGCGGCACGGCGATCATCTTGATCAGGGTGACGTACAGCTCGCCAAGCGGGCCGAACCACGTTTCCGCGGCCGGGCCGAGCGCCCAGCCGGCCAGCGCGCCGAGCACGAAGCCACCGACCACGCGCTGCCAGAATGGAATCCGCAGCCAGGCAGAGACCAGCTTCATAGGCAATCCAGAGGGAAGGAAGGGATGCTGGCACGATAGCCCATCAACGGCTGGGGAACGACCGCCCGACCGGCAAATCAGTGTGTCATCGGCGTGCCTTGCGAGGGCGGGCATAATGAACGTCCCGTTACAGTTTGTGAGATCCCAGCGTCCATGCGTCGTTCCGTCTCCCTGTTGGCCGCCTGCGCCACCACCCTGCTGCTGGGCGCCTGCGCCAGCACCCCCCCCGCCACTGCCCCGGCCGGCCTCAAGGTCGCCGTCGACCCCGTCGCCCACCCGGCAGGCGAGACCCCGCAGTGGTGGTACCGCAGTGGCGCCGCCCAGGCCGCCGCCAACGGTGCGATGTCCGGCAAGGCCAAGAACGTCATCCTGTTCCTCGGCGACGGCATGAGCCTGACCACCGTGGCCGCCTCGCGCATCTACGAGGGCCAGCAGAAGGGTGGCTCCGGTGAAGAGAACCTGTTGTCCTGGGAGCGCTTCCCGGCCACGGCATTCAGCAAGACCTACAACACCGATTCGCAGACGCCCGATTCGGCCGGCACCATGACCGCCATCACCACCGGCGTGAAGACCCACATGGGTGCGATCGGCGTCAGCGCCGGCAGCCGGACCGACTGTGCCGACAGCCTGTCCAAGGGCCTGCTGACCTGGCTGCAGCTGGCCGACAGCGCCGGTCTGGCTACCGGCGTGGTCTCCACCGCGCGCCTGACCCATGCCACCCCGGCCGCCACCTACGCGCACTCGCCCGAGCGCAACTGGGAAAACGACACCGACCTGACCGAAGCGGCCAAGGCGGCCGGCTGCAAGGACATCGCCCAGCAGCTGCTGTCGACCTCACGCTATGGTCGCGGCCCCCTGGTCGCCCTCGGTGGCGGCCGCGGTGAATTCACCACCGTGGAAGAGCGCGATCCGGAATACGACGACAAGGTCGGCCAGCGCCTGGATGGCCGCAGCCTGGTGCGGGAATGGCAGCAGGCGCACCCGCAGGGTGCCTACGTGTGGAACAGCAAGCAGCTGGCCGCCGCCGCCAACGCACCGGCCATCCTTGGCCTGTTCGAGCCGGACCACATGCGCTACGAGTACGAGCGCCCGCAGGATCCGGGCGGCGAGCCGAGCCTGGCCGAACTGACGGCCGCAGCGATCAAGAATCTGTCAAAGCACCAGGAAGGCTACGTGCTGATGATCGAAGGCGCGCGCATCGACCACGCCAACCACAGCGGCAATGCCTACCGTGCACTGACCGAGACCGTGGCCCTGTCCGACGCAGTGCGCGTGGCCAACGAACTGACCTCCGCCGACGACACCCTGATCATCGTCACCGCCGACCACTCGCACACGCTGAACTTCGTCGGCTACCCGGCGCGCGGCAACCCGATCCTGGGCAAGGTCAAGGACAAGGGCGGCGAAGATGGCGCCGGCAAGCTGGACTACGCGCTGGACGGCACCGGCCAGCCGTACACCACGCTGAGCTACGCCAACGGCCCGGGCCACACCGGCAGCAGCAACCAGCAGCCGGCCGGCCCGAAGCGTTACCCGCACAACCCGAGCAGCTTCGAACCGGCCAACGGCCGCCCGAACCTGCGCGAGGTCGACACCGAGCATCCGGACTACATGCAGGAAGCACTGGTGCCGATGAAGTCCGAATCGCACGGCGGCGAAGACGTCGGTATCTGGGCACGCGGCCCGGGCAGCAAGGCGATCCGCGGCACGCTGGAACAGAACGCGATCTACCACATGATCGTGCAGGCCACCCCAGCCCTGCGCGAGCGCCTGTGCCAGGCCGGCACCTGCGATGACAAGGGCGTGCCGGTGCAGCTCCCGGCACCGACCGCGTTCGAGCGCAAGGCCGAGGCCAAGTGATCGCACGGCAGGCCCGCCCTGACGCTGCCAGCGGCCGCTTCGGGCGGTCGCTGGCCCTGCTTGGCATGCTGGTCAGCGCCACTGCAGCGGCACAGGCACCGGCATGCAAGCTGCTGACCGACGAGCACGGGTTGTGGCCGCTGCCCAACTGCGAGGTGATCGATCACCGGCCGAAGATCAGCGCCGACACGCTGAAGGACCTGAATTACGACGACCACGGCCTGGCAGTGGTGTACGCCGACCAGGGTTTCCACTACGTCGACCGCAAGGGCCGCAGCCTGCCGGTGCTGACCTGGGACAACGGCCCGGAAACGCCGCAGGAAGGCCTGCTGCGCGCCCGCGTAGGCAACCGCGTGGGTTACTTCGACCTGACGTTCCGCCAGGTGGTGCCCGGCACCTTCGATTTCGCATGGCCGTTCCAGGACGGCGTGGCCGAGGTCTGCAATGGTTGCCGTCGTGGTACGCCGGATGCCGATGGCCACACGCCGATGGAAGGCGGAGAGTGGTTCCGCATCGACCGTTCGGGTCGTCGGGTGAAGTAAAGTTTCGGCAGGGCTGCGCCCTGCACCTGCAGACGCCAAAGCAAGATCAAAAGCGGCTCTGGTTTTCTGTGAGTTGGGTGGGGCGATGT
>NZ_JAPTFQ010000070.1:0-26118 GCF_030985535.1 Stenotrophomonas sp. Sm2128 | reverse complement strand
TAGCCATCCGACGAGGCCAGGTAGTTCCGCTCCAGGCACGATCCCCCGATGAAAAGCGGGTAGCTCCAGTCGGCTGGAAGATGGTCGGTCAAGATGAAGCCAGCGTAGACGGCGTCATAACGACCGTTGATTCGCGTGATGACCTTGAAGCAACGGCCGTTTGCGACGAACCAGTACTTGATCGGCGAGTTGACGCCCAGCAACGCCACCGGATTCGAATTGGAGCCAGGAGGATCCAAGCGCGGCTGCGCCGGGTTGTAGCCGGTATGACCGAAGATCGCCATGTTGTAGTAAGCGCTGGCGGGCACCACCCACGCCTGCAGAGACACGTAGATCTCATCCTCGCCCGCCAGACCTCGGCCCTTCAGTGACACAAAATCGTTGGCCGCGATCGGACCGCTGGCCACGCCACCCACCACCTGCCATTGCTGGTTCGCCGCCACCAGGGCGGCATTGGTGGTCAGGAAGTCCCGCAGGCGGGCCATGAGGTCGGTGATGTTGGCGGCGGTGTCCGTTGCCCAGGCCATGCTCAGAGTCCCAATACTTGGCGGATCGCCGCAGAGTTGCGGTTGATCTTGTTGATGATGGTTCTGTCGCTGCCTGGATCGTCGATGTAGTCCTCGAACAGACCCGGCGATACCTGATTGATCAGGCGTATACCCAGCTGAGTAGGCGAGCCGGTCGGAGCCGCCGCCACTGTGTTGAACACTGGCGAGCGCTGCAGCGAGGGCATCTGGCTGACCAGGCCGCCGTCGGCAAAGGCATAGGCACCCCATCGCCGGACGGCATCCATCCCGATGGCGTTGAAGGCATGCAGGAATGCGAGTGCACCGGGCTGAGAAACAACCTTGGCCCGGGCTACGAATTCACCGTTGGAGAGCCAGGCAGGAATGCTGTCACTGGTACCTGTACCTGCACCCCAAACGGGACCACCCTGCGCTCTACTGACGGGAGTAGGCGTACCCACACTGACCGTGCCGGTGTTGCTGGCCGCACCAGCAATACTACCGACCATACTGACAACGGCCTTGGCATTGTTGGCCGCAGCCAGTGCGATGGCGGCTTGCTTGAGTTGGACTGCGGCCGCAGACAGAGCCCCTGCACCGGTGATCAGACCGCCGCCGGCGCCCGCCAAGGCCGAGGCGCTACTGGTCACGGCACTTGCACCGGCGGTGACAACACCACCAGCAGAGGACAAGGCCGCGGCCGACGCCTGCGTTGCGGTCGCCGCAGCCACCTCGGTACCGACCTCGGCGCCCTTGTCGAACAGCTTTCCAGTCAGGGTGGACGCCAGCTTGGCCGACAGCTCATCGGCCACATACCCAGCCAGACCACTGGCGATGGACTGGAAGAAGCTGCGCACGATCTCGCCCAAGGTGGCATTGCCATTGGCCAGCGACATGAGGGCATCACGGAATGCGCTCTGGAACGTGGTGCGCACGTTCTGCTGCAGCAGGTTGGTGGTGGCGGCCATCTCCTTGAGCTTGACGGCCATCTGCTCGGCAGCCTGCAGCGCTTCGGGGTTCTTCAGCGCTTCGGCGGTGGCGCGCATGCGATCGGGAAGATCGCCCAGAGCGGTCAGCTGCTGCCGGGACAGATCTACCAGCTTCTGGCGCGCCTGCGCTTCGGTGATCAGCCCAGCCTGCAGCTCAACCTGGATGCGCTGCTGAGCCAAGCCCATTTCGCCCATTGCGCGGTTGTAGGTCTCCTGCATCTTCTGCAGTTCGGCCGTGAGGCGGACCAGCTCCTTGGCACGGTCGACCTCGGCCACACCGGACTGGTTGCCAGCCTCGACCATCTGCCGGCGTGTGACCTCGAGCTCGCGCAAGCTCTTGGCCTGCTGTGCATCGGGACCGCGCCCTTCAAGGTTGGCAATCTGATCCCGCACCTCCAGCAGCTTCCGATTGGATTCAACCAGAGAGTTCGCAGCATCAAGCTTCTTCGCGCTATCCAGCAGCTCCTGCTTAGTCTTCGACGACGCATTCTGGAAGTTGCCCTCATCGATGGCAGCCTGGACGCGGGACACCTCCGTGGCCTTCTTGCGTGTCTCATCGAGCGTGCCGACCAGCTCGATCTGTTGCTTCAGGCGCTCCAGTTCGCGCAGCGCGGCCGCCTCATCCTTCTGGGCTTCTGACTTGGCGCCCTTCGGCTTCTTGGGCAGGCTCTCCAGGTAGCGTGCCCGTGCCTCTGCCTCCAGCGCCTTAATCTCGGCATTGCTCTTGCCAGCAGCATTGCCCGCAGCCCGGATCCTCTTGATCTCTTCTTCGAGCTTCTTCTCCTTACTGAGATTCTCCAACCGGAGCTGTTCGAATTCCTTAGCCGCCTTGGCCTGGTCGGGATCGATGGGTGCATAGATGCCAGCCATCTGCACCTTCACAGGCGCGTTGGTTCCAGAGGCCGCCCGGATGCGCGCAGCCATCTTGCCGGTCAGGTCAGCAAAGGAAGGGAGCCCGAAGTTCTTGGCCAGCGTGCTGCCGACCACGCCCATCCCCAACAGATCGGACAGCCGCGGCAGCCTGGCCAGCACACCCCATTCGCCAGCCAGCTGGACCACCGCGTTGGTGAAGTCGCCCAGCGCGCCCCAGGCGCCGCTGACGTCCTTCTTGACATCCCGCCAACTGCGCGCTAGCGCCGGCATCGTCTCATCGCTCTGATCTGCGACCTCATCGAGGCGATCGGAATAGATCTTGATCGCCTCCGCCACTGCCTCCTGCTGGTTGCCCTCTTTGACCAGGGCGCGCACGCGTGCGAGCTGGGCTTCGGTCAGGAAGTTCTCCGACTCGGTGAGCGTAAGTAGACCTTCGACCGGATCCTTCTTCAGAGAGAGGAACTTGGCGACGGTGGTATCGATGGCCTGGCCGGCGGAGGCCTGCATCTTCGCAGCGCTGCGGGCGACGAGCTCGAACTGCTCACCGGTGAAACGACCGGTTTGAGCCACCTTCGTCAGCGCCTCAGCAGCGTTGCCTCGGGAAACGCCTTGAAGGCCGGTGAGCTGATCGCGCCGGGCCTGCAAGTTGGCAGTGCTGGTGGCGGCATAGTTGTTGGTGACGATCAACGCCCGCTGGAAAGCCATCTCTTCGTCGGCCGCCTGTTTCCAGGCCAGCACCAGGCCGCCCACCGCCGCGGCCAGTCCGCCGACCACGGCGATGGTGGGGGTAATAGCGCCAACCAGCGCACGCGCGGCCGGCACCACGCCACCAAAGGAATCCTTCAGCTGGCCGCCCTGCTGGACGGCCACCATCCAGATCGGCATGCCGCTGACGATGCTGGTAGTGATATCGGTGATCTGCGCCGGTAGCTGGCGCATGGCCATCTGGTACTGCCCGGCGGAGATAGCGCCCGGCCCGCGGCCGCGATTGTTGATCTCGGCCAGGTTGACGGCGTTACGCTGGATGTTGATGCCCGCAAGGGCGCGGTTGTACTGCTCGCGGCTGATGCGACCGGCATCCACCGCTGCCTTGAGCTCCTGCTCGTCCCGCTCCAGCTTCTGAAGCTTGGCCGACGCCCCGTCGTACCGGCCCATGACACCTTCCAGGGAGCGTTGACGCTGCTGCTCAGTGCGGCTCAGCGATGCTTCCTGTTTGTCCAGCGTCTTCAGTGCGCTGTTGTAGTCCTCGGTGGTGATCAGCCCGCGGGCCATGACCCGATCGAGCAGAGCCTCGGTGTCAGCCAGTTCGGACATGCTGGCTGCGCCCTGCTGCAGACGAGCATCGAGCTCGGAGATCGAGCGGATCTCATCGGCTACCGTCTTCTGCATGGATGCGCCGGCCGTGCGCACCCGATCCGCGGCTGAAGCGCCACTGCGGCTGGCTTGGTCCAGCGCGCCGGCCGCCTTGTCGGCACCCTTGGTGACACCCTCCAGACCTGCGCCAGCGGCAGTGCCAGCATCCTTGATCGAGGCCAGCCCCCGCTGCAGCACCGGCAGGCTCTTTTGCGCCTGCTCGATATCCAGGGCGATGCGCATCGCCAGTTCAAGGTTGCGGGTGGCGGCCATTGTTACTTCAGTTCCTTCAGCAAGGTGGTCGCCGGATCACCCCCGGCATAGGCAGCGTTGGTGTCGGTAATGCGTTCCCGCCGTGCTCGCCGTTGTTGGGCTTGGACATGCTCCCAAGCGAGCAGGATCTGGCGCTGCGTCATCCGACCGATGTCGGCAAAGCAGCGCCCGTAGCCGGCACAGATCAGGTCGGTGAAGACTCGTCCGTAGCCGACTGGTTCACCCTTTTGCCGACGGCGTTGCGCAGCAGCCGGCGCAGCAAAAAATTTCCGTTGGCCTGCCACCACAACAGCAGCATTTGCTCGCCATCGGTTTCATTCAGCGTTTCCAGCCAGGCTTCCTGCGCCCGCACCTCGGCCGCGGTATCGGAGCCCTCGCCCGGCGGAGGGGCGATAGCGCAGGCCAGCAGGTGGCGGAATACGTCCGGATGCGAGAGCAGGACATCGGTGACCTGCAGCATCGAAGGCGGCTCGCGCCCTTCAAACAGCGGCTGCAGGTCGGCCAGCAGCGGAGCCGCTGCCGGCAGGATCCGCGCCCCTTCGAAGAAGCCGTACTCGCGCACGATCACCGTCTTGCCGTCGACCTGGCCCTGCTGCTGCGCAGCCAGGATGTCCAGTTCGCCGGCGACTGCCTCCGAATCCGGCGAGCCGGGTTCGGACGGCGGTTGGTCCTGATTGCCGATTCGCGTGGCCATCAGGCGGCATCCACCAGCAGGACGCGGGCGTACAGACCGAAGCGCGGATCGGACTGGCGGACCGGATCGATCTTGGCCTCGCCATTGAGCACGATCTCACCGAAGCTGTCGTTGATCAGCGCCAGAGATTCAGCCGCCGGGAACGAAATGCGGTTCACGTCGGCGCGGACGCGCTGAGTGGTACCGTCGACACTGTTGACCGCGTCGAACAGCGCGTAGTACTCGGACTTGCTGCTCTCGAACACCTTGACCACGCTGTGGGCAGCGTACTCGTAGGTCTTAGCGACCACCGCGGCCTTGGCGGTCAGGAAGGTGATGATGCCGGTGGCCGGGTTGAAGGTGTAGTCGGTGTCGGCCACCAGCGGTGCTGCCGGCGTACCACCCTCCAGCACCAGCGCGCTGATCGCGGCGTACTCCAACGCGACCACGTCGCCGGGCTTGACGGCACCGATGGCCTCGTTGGCGACCGAGCCCGAAGCCAAATCCAGAAGCGTGCCATCGGTGGCCAGGGCCAGATTGTCGGTGTTGATCTGACCCAGCGTCAGCCTCACACCCAGGTTGCGCTCGGTGGTCATGGTAGCGGCGACGCCGCGCACACCCGACCAGCTCTCCTTCTTGGTTTCACGGGTGCTGGACATGGCCAGCTCCAGGACGCTGCTGTCATACACCCAGCGCGCCGGCGCGCGGCTGCCGTCGGCATTGCGCAGGCCCAGATACACGCGGCCCTGGAACGAGAAATATTCGGTCTTGGACATGACTTACTTCGCCTCCTGGGCGATGGCAGGAGTCGCCTGGCCGTTGGCCTTGCGCGACGGATTGGGGGAAGAATCGGCGTCGGGAGCGTCAATGAAGCCGCGCTCAACCGCCCAGGGCACCAGGTCGGCAGGAAGCTCCACCGTTTCGCCTTCCGCAATGGGCTTGCTCGCAAGCGTCAGGCCCGCCTTCTTGATCGTGTGCTTCTGAGTGGTCTGGGTAGTCATCGCGGAATCTCGGGTTGAAGAACGGCTTGGGTCTTCCATACGTCGACCCACAGGGCGGTGGCAGCGTCGTAGTCCTCGAGGTTGCCCTCGATGAGCTGGCAGGCACGGCCACCAGGAATGGGCGGTGTCCAGCCCAGCAGCGGCTGACGAACCTTGCCCAGCAGCAGGCGCAGCTCATCGATCACCTGCGCCCCGCGCTGCTCGCGGTAGTTGCGGCAGACGGTTACCACCGCGAAGTTCACTTCGACCAACTGCGCCAGGCGCGACTGCTGGCCGGGGATCGAAACGCCGGTTTTGGTCTCCAGCGGCATCTCCCGGGCCAGCAGCACGTAGCAGCACGGCGCGGGGAAGTCGCGCAGCGCTGTAACGGCGGCGTAGTCGGCGCTGCCCTGCACCTGGCGCAGCTCCTTCTCGCTGACGCCCTGTCGGATGCGATCGCGCACCAGGCCAGTGTCGAAGGGCTGGGTGCTCACCGGCCGTAGTCCTGCAGGGTTCGATGGCTGAACTCTCGCGGTGGTGCACAGACCTCCGGTGCACCGCCGCTGGGCGCAGGCAGCGGGTCATCGGCGCCGAGGCTGAACTTGCCATCGCGCACCAGCTCCAGAAAGCGCAGCGCTTCCTTGTAGTCGCGCACCACCGGATCGGTGCGTTCCTCGGTGTTGACCCGGTCCTTGTGCAGCAGGTAGCGCGCAATCCATCGGGCCCAGGTGGACACGATCCCCGGTACCGGCGCTGGCAGCGGTACCGGATAGGGCTTGGGCTTGCGCATGACCAGGTAGCCGTTGATCACGCCATCGGCATCGTCCAGGGCGCTCTGCACGTGCGCGGCCGCCTCATCGGCGATCGCCACGTCGGCCGGGTCGAATGCGCTGCGATCGCTGCCGAGCAGCGTGGCATCCATCAGCGCATCGTCCACAACCGGATAGCGCTCCGGCGTGGCCACCTGCGCCAGCTCCTGGGCGAGCTTGGCCGCCGACAGCAGTGCGAGCGTGCAGTAGGACATGACGGCCGGTTACTCCAGCTCTTCCGGGGCGACCGGGTCGTCACCGAGGACACCGGCATCCTGGTAGGCCTGCGCCTCTTCCCACGTCATCTCGATCCACGCCGGCGGCTTGACGACGACGTCGTTGTGCTTGAACGGGCTGAGTACTTCAAAGCACATAGGCAGCCAGAGACCATCAGAAACCAGTGCATTGGGCGAATCGCCTCCACCGGCGGCAACCCCAATGGTGATGTCGGCTTCCGGCGACGGAGCACCCGCGTCGATGGCGGCGTCCTGGTCCGCTGCCGGATGGTCAGCCTGCAGCGGGTCGACGGCAGCACCATCGCCTGCGGAGGCCGCCGACGTGGCGGTCTCCAGCTCACTGTGGCCTTGCTCCGGCACCAAGCCGTCCGTCGCCGGCGGTGCGTCGGCAGTCTTGTCTTCCGTGACGACTGGCACGTCGGCCGGCTGGTCGTCCTGGACGGTCTTGGGTGCGCTGGGCGGCGCAGTGCGGGGCTTGGCCACGACGAGTTCTCCGAATAGGTGTGGTGCCGTGCTCTCCGGCTGTCACGCATGGTTCTGCTGTGCTCCGCACGGCCAGGCCCGCGTTTGCCTGGTGCTGCCGCTCGCTGGGTTGTACGGGTAAGGCGGCAACTGCGCCGACTATCCTTCGCCGGCGCCGGTCATCAGTTGCCTGCGCCGCTGATCAGATAGCCGGCGGCCATGCCTGCCAGGACCGGGGTGGCATCGTTGCTGACCCCGTAGATCCAGCTCTTGGCGCTGTTGTCCCAGTAGGGAACTTCGACCAGGGGCATGCCTTCGATGCGATAGCCATAGCCGTAGCTGGGCTCCTCGACGTTGGCGTTCACGTCAGCGCCAGGGCTGACGTAGGCCAGAACAGCCGAAGTACCCCAGACATCACCGAATGCGCCATTGTCATCGGCCACCACACCGCCGCCGACGACGATGTTGTCGATCTCGAAAACCTGCTTGAGCAGATCCAAGGTGACCTTGCGAATGCCGGTGCTGGCCGAGCGGTCAATCAGCTTTGGATGCTGCTTGAGCTGCTTGAACGCCTTGGCAGACAACAGCATGGTGTTGGGATACAGACCGATGCTGTCACGCACAGCTTCCTTGCCGGTTTCGACGTCCTGCGCGGGGTTCGAAGCAGCGTTGGACCACACGTTGTTGCCAGCCAGCGCGACTTTGTGGTCGTTGTCGTAGTTGGCTGCATTGGTGGCGATCTTGGCGCTGTCCACCTCGTATTCCAGCAGCAGCGAGCGCAGCACGATGTTCACGGCCCGGGTGCTCAGGTTGATCCCCGGCACCTGGCTTGCATCTCGCATATGTTCACGCGGCACCGGCGCTTCCAGTGCGCTCGGGACGATGGCGTACGGCTTGCCCTCATAGCCGAAGCGGATGCGCTTGGTATTGGCACCGGGGGCACGCTTGGCGTTGTAGATCTTGAAGGACTCCTTGCCGAACTCGATCACCTGGCCGCCATAGGCGGCGACGTCGGCGAAGGGGAACAGCGCGGTGGCCACGAGCTGCGCCTGGCGGTAGCCACGGGCGTGTTCGGAAAGGATCGGGTCAACGACGCGAACCTGGCCGGGGGTCATTTGTCCAGACATGTAAATCTCCTACGGCACTAGCCGGTCAGTTCGGGATGAGGATCACTTCGAGGACATCGCCATCGGCGGTGGCCGTGGCGCCAGGCGCCGCACGGGCAACGACCTTGCCGGCGTCGGCGGTGATGGCCTTGCCATCGGCACCCACCTGGAGGGCGGCGCCGGCAGCGATTGCGCCACCTGCGGTCACTTGCGTGGTGCCCAAGACGTCGACCGGCGCCAACTGCCCGACGGCGGCATCCGAGCGCGCAACCCCGCAGGCGTTGCCGCCGGCAGCGGCGACTTCACCGGTCGGCGAGACGAAGCGGTTGTGGGTGAGGGCTGCCGCGGCCAGCACGGACAGCGTGAGCAGAGCGATGTTCTGGGACATGGTGGGCTCCTGGATGGGAAGGTCAGCCGCCGACCGCGGCGACTGCAGCCGCCCAGGACGTGCCGGGGTGCTGCTGCTGGTAGGCCTTGGCCTGGTTGAACAGATCCGCGCGGCCGGCATCGACATGCGTGCCCGGGGGCGCGGCGAAGTTCGCCGCTGCGTTGGGTGCGTCGCCACCGGACTTCTCGCCGAAGTCCACCGCCTTGGGCAGGCTGGTCAGCAGCTCGCGCAGGACCGACTCGGCCGGCTTGGACACCGTCGTTTCGCCCTCGGCGAAGTTCAGCGGTTCCTTGCCATTCGGCTGGGCCAGCAGCAGCTCCACCACGGCCGGCTGCTGACGGGGCAGCAGCTTGCCTTCCTTCACCAGGCCTTCGGCGAACGCCACCGCATCTTCGCGTCGGGCGGACTGTTCACGGGCGGCGAGGGCCTTCTCGCGAGCGTCCAGGGTGGAAGCCTGCTGGTCGAGCTGCTGCTGACGCTGGGCGTGCTCCGGGGTGTTCTGCTGGGACATGGGGTCGATCTCCGATTTGACCTGTTCACGAGTGGGAGGCGTTGCCGGGATGGGCGCTGGCGCGCCGATGGCGCTGCGCGGGAACTGGGTGAGCAATGGCGACGAAAAGAGGGCTGAGTTGCGCGCTTCGTCGTCATCGCGTGTGCTGCTCTCGATCCCACGGATCTGCCAGTCGGGAATGACCTGGTCGGCCGTCTCAAGGCCCTGGGTGTCGATCAGCCAGTCGCGGAAGCGGCGGAACAGGTCCGTCAGCGTCCAGCCCAGTGGGGCCAGCGACATGGCAAAGCAGGCGGCATCGTCGCCCTCAGCGAACGAGGCTGACTTGAGTCCCTTCACCGCCGGCGGCTGCGCGCCCAGGAAGCCGATGTGGCGCAGGTAGTACTTGCCCGGCGTCGGATTTCCCGGCGAATCGGGCATGAAGATCGAAGCGCTGATCTTCTTGAAGCGCCCGTTGTTGACCAGCTCTGCAAAGGCAGGATCAACATTGTGCGGCTCGGCGACGAGGAGGCCGTCCTTGGCCTGAAGGGTTTTGCCCCAGCCATAGGCCGGATCGTCGGTCTTGGGATGGCCCACCACGATGGGTGCTTCATGCAGTGCCGGATCGTAGCTATCGGCGATCTGCTGCACATCCGCTTCGCTGAAAGTCAGCGTGCGGCCGTCTTCGGCAACGTGCGTGCCGGCTTTGAAGATCTGCAGGGTGGCGGCGGGCTGGTTCATGCCGCCAGTTTTCCCGCACCGCTGTCTCATGTATTGGGACCGCGGTCCGCAAGAAATGATCACTCTTGCGACATTGCAGGAAGCAGCAGTTAAGACCCCGCGCGCTCTTGGCCGCGAACACGCCAGAGAGGCGTGTCAGACACCAAGCAGTCCCCAATGACGTCCGAGTGTGGCGGCCCCGGCATGGAGGCGCGCACAGCGCCTCCTACGCGATGATCACTCGAAGGCGCCGCTCACGTGATCCTGGGCGATATCCAGCAGCTCCTTCTCATCCTCGCGACTGACACCGAGCCACGGACGAGCAGCGATGGTGTTCGTGTACGAAGGCATTGTGACCGAGCGCTTGTAGCGCGCGTTCCCACGACTGGCTTTGACGAACCGGCTGCCGCCCTTACCCGTCTTCAGGTGGATATTGGCCGGACGCGCGGCGCGTTGGATGGTGCCGCCGAATTGGTGGATGGCGCCATAGGGTGCATTGGTACCGACCAGGACGGCATCGTTCCCGTCCGTTTGCCATGAAGCCATGTCACCGAGCATGTGGAAATCGAACTTCAGAATCGGCACGCCGGGGCGCTTCTTCTGTTTCCAGCGTTTGTAGCTGGGCTCAAGCGCGCGCCATCGACGTCCAGTCGGGTCCCGCTCCTTTGCGGCCCGCTCGCGCGTGGACCTCAGCAGGTACTCGCCCCAGTCCTTCAAGATCAGTTGGCGCGCCTCGCCCTCCAGCTGCCGCAGCGCATCGGCCAGACCAGGTGTTGCCGAATCAAGGGTGACTTCAAACTGCGCCATCAGATCTCTCCCTGCAGCAGCTGCAGCGTGCCATCGGCAACGCCGCGCTGGAGTTCGGCGGGCATCAGCATCTGCAGCTGGGACTGCACCGTGCTGACGCCCGTTTCCGAGATGGCCACATCGACCACCATGAAGGCAGGACGCCCCACCGCCAGCACATAGCGCAAGCGGCCTGCGGCAGCGTCCAGCAGGATGGCCACCGCATCGAGAAGGCGGATGGGCAGCTCGGCTGCGGCGATGGCCACCGCGCCAGGTCGAGTGATGGGGAGCTGGTCGGCCAACACAGCAAAGGCCGCCGTCGCTGGGCGAACGGCGGCACGCTGCAGCTGCGAAACCAGTCCGGGCGACAGTGCTCCGGCCAGGTAGCGGGCAGCGTGGGCAGCATCGCCATCAATGCTGGTCAGCCAGCTGGCATAGCCGGCCTGCAGCGCATCCCTGGCGCGCGGCCGCGCCAAGGCCTGAGCAGCGCTGGCAGCCGCTGGCGCCGCCGGCAACCGTGCTCCCGTCTCCAGGGCGTTCTGCAGAGCGGAGGTCAGTTGCCCAGTCAATGACGGCGGGGTGACCGGACCACCACGCCCACCGGGCCAGTGATCGGCCGTTGCGCCGGGTGCGTAGCCGAACCCAGGATCGACGCCTGCCGGCGTCAGCACAGTGCGCGGCCCACCAGGACTGCGCTGCCCGATGGTCACCGACTGCATCACGATCTCGGGGGCCGTGTCGGGGCCGTCCTTGCCCAAGCGGCGCAGGTCGCGCTCGTTGAGCGCATCGACATAGCACTGGCAGCCCCAGCCGTTGGCCGGATAGTGGTAGCGCCACCACGGATCGTCATGGCGCAGCACCAGGCCATTCCAGGACACGTGCAGCGGCCGAGGGTGCTCGACGGCATCGTTGTGGTTGTAACGCCAGAATGGCCGCACCTTGATCAGCTGTTGCAGCTGGGCCCAGCGCCCGGCGTTGTAGCTCTGGCGCAGGTTGGTCTCGTAGATCACCCGCGAGCGCCAGTTCCGACCGCCCTTGTAGTCCCAGCCATGCGCGGCCACGATCCGATCGAAGTCTTCGCGGAACTGCTCCAGCGTGCGGCCTTCGGCGATGACACGGTCGATGGACTGCCGGAAGTCGGCCAGCAGTGCATCACGGTTGGCGCCAGCCACCATGAAGCTGGTGTCGTGCTCGGCCTCCCATACGTCAAGGTAGCTCTCGGTGAGCACGTTCTTCTTGCGACGGAAGAACTCGATCTGCTCCTGGAACGGCAGTTGAGCGTAGGCAACGCCGGCCATTGATCAGTCTCCCGCGCCCAGGACGTCGGTACGGCCGGCCAGCGTCGCTGCCGTCATCGCATCGGCCATCACCGAGGCGTAGTCGTACAGGGTCATGTTCGGATGCAGCTCGAACAGCCGGTCGCGCAGTTCCTCCAGCGAATCGACCTCATCGACCAGCTGGCGGATCTGCTCCACCCAGCCACTGCCAATGGGCGATAGCTGCCGATCAAGCTGCCGGCCCAGGCCGACGGCAGGATCAGGCGCCTTTGGGGTGCTGTCGGCAAAGGCCGCCGGGTAGTGCCGGCGCAGCAGGCTGCCCACGGTGCCGCCGGCATCAGCGAACTGTGGCCCATCGATCGCGGTCGGTACCGTAGGCGGCGTCGGCGACGCCTGGATAGGCTCGTAGTTGTCCCCATAGGTCTGGTCCATGTAGACCTGCTTGGGCTTGTAGCCCAGGTCGAGGATCTTCTTGTCACGGCTGGCGGTGGCGTCCAGATCCTCCGGCTCTTCCGTGACGCGGTAGACCCGTGGGATGGCCGCCCCGGGGAAGTTCCATTCGGTGAGCCAGCGTGCCGGCCCCTTGTTGAAGGATTCGCACACCAGGTCGGCATCGGAGGTGATGATGTCGCGGCGCACCTCCCGCTGCAGCTGGTCGTTGCCCAGCTTGCCGGGTGTGCCCTGGGTGCTGGCGGTCTGGCCCAGCACCACCTTCTGGATGGTGGCATCCATGTAGTCCTGCAGGGCCTTGTAGTCGGCCGTGCCACTACGCCCAGCCTCCAGCAGCGCCAGCTCCATGCCCTTGGGCATGATGATGCCGCTGTCGGTCTGGATCGCGCGGGTGGCCTGCAGCAGCTTGGCCTTCTCCGGATCGGTCGCCTCACTGTCGTACTTGCCCACCGCAGTGGGCATGCCGAACTTCTCCAGGAAGATCAGCCAGAACTTCAGCCCGTTGCGCTTGAACAGCACCGGCCAGTACAGCCAGTGCGCCAGGCCCAGGCCGTAGGGCTCATCGTCATGGTCGGCACCGGAGCAGAAGTTCCAGAAGTACGGTGCGAGTGCCGGGACGCCCTCCGTCATCTGCGTCTGGGTGAGCAGGCGCAGATCGCCTTCCTTGCCGTAGCGGAAGCGTCGGCGATTGCGGACCTTGATCGCCTCCAGGCCGATGCGGGTGCCGTCGACCTTGTACAGCAGCTCGGCCACGCCATAGCCGTAGAACACACCAAACAGCATCTTGCGGGTGACGTTGTCCCAGCCGATGCCGTGCAGCTGCTCCTGCAGATACTCTGCCGCCTGGCGGTCGATGCGCTTCTCGCCTCCGGGCTCCACCTGCCATTCGCAGGCCACCACCGAGTCCTGGCGCGAGCCAAAGGTGGTTTTCACCTCCGGATCGGACAGCACCTGCTCGTAGATCTGCAGGTCATAGCCGCCCCGATTGCGCAGCACGCTATCGAAGGGCAGCAGCAGCGGCCCGGTGTAGCCACGGGTAATGTCGATGCCATCGGCGGTGGTGGCAATCTCGCGGCCGATCTCTGGGCGGGCGATGGTCATACGAATCCTCCAAAATCATTGCCGCCGCTGACGGTGCCGAAGGCATCGTCAGTCACGACGGTGGCCACGCCATCGGCCCGGCCGTCGCCAATGTAGGCGCGGGTGCCGGCGGCCTGGAACTCAATGGGCACCGAGGTGACGTGGTTGAGCGCGGCAAACTGCATCAGCACGCCTGCGATCGCGCCGTCGCCGTGACGCACCAGCTCGGGATCCTGCAGGTCCTTGCGCTCCAGCCGCGGCACCATCGGGATGCCATCGACGTACTCCACGGCGCGGTGGTCATCCTCCAGCGATGCGTCCCTGGGCAGGGTGAGGAAGCCGTCTTCGAACAGCGCGATGTACTTGGGCATCCATTCGCTGTACCACGGCCGCGACAGGGTGACCTCGTGGATCGGGCCGCCGCTGTAGCGCCCCGTCTCGGCATCGAGCTCGGCCCGGCCGTAGCGGTCGCCGGTGTATTCCATCAGGGTCTGGCCCGGCCCGGTGGCGTCGCCAGCGAACGACCAGCGGCCAGGGAATCCTTCCTTCAGCGCGTCCAACAGCGCCCACAGGATCTGCTCCTGCTGGCGGGTGGGCGCATTGGCCATCTCGATCAGGAAGGGCACGTCGCGCCGCAGATCCTGGCCGATCTTGGCCGGGGTGATCACGGAAAAGTGACGGTGGCGAGCGAAGTCCATGCCGATCGCCCAGCGCCCGGTGAACCCGGCCATCGCCGCGCGCAGCACCGGCAGCAGCGTGGTGGCGATCCAGACCGAGCACCAGATCTCGCGCTCCTTTTCCGAGCGCTTGGGGAAGTCGTCATCGAAGACCAGGCGCAGCACAGGCCGGACGTCGGGCATGGCCCGGTCGATCCAGACCGAGGGGATGGCCGAGCCATCGCCATCGCGCGGGATGACGTCCAGCTCCTCACGCATGGCGGCCTTGCGCGGGCCATAGGCCGAGCGGATGGCGGTGTACCACTCCTTCTTGCCCTCGGCGGTGGCCACCTTGCCACGCATGGCGCAGACTCGCTCATACAGCCCGTTGGACACGGCATCATCGAAGCTGATGCGGATGACCCCGGCCTTCTTTCCGTAGCGACCGGCCTGGACGTCCTGCACCAGCTGGTTGAACGGGTTCTTCTTGCCGCGGTGAGTGGACCACACTCGGATCCGGCCACCCCAGATCAGCAGCGCGGTGGCCGATTCGAGCACCTTGGCCACGTCCTTGTGCAGCGCCGCTTCGTCCAGGTCGACCACGCCCTGCAGGCCGTGGATGTTCTCCGGGCGCGATGACAGTGCCGTGATACGGAAACCACTGGCGAAGCGAACGCGAAACGCCTGGATCTGCCGGCTGGTGCCGTCCGGCTGCTGGTCCTGGAAGATGTGCTGCTCGATACGCGAGGCTTGGCCCTGGGCAATGATCGGCGCGAACTTGGCCACGTAGCCAATGAACTCCAGGCCCTTTTCCTTGGTGTCGGCCATGTACCACACGTTGTCGCCGCCGGCGTCCTTGGCAGAGGCGGCGGTGATGGTGTCGCTCAATGCCTGGGCGAAGGTGATGCCGGTACGACGCCCCTTCTCGCAGACCGCGATATCCAGCCCTTCCTGCATCCGGATCCATTCGGACTGATGGGCCATCAGCACGCCGGCCTTGCTCGGATCGAAGTTGGCCGAGATCGAGCGCACGCTCTCAGGCAGCTCATCCCAGTCCAGGACGCGCTCGGTATCCGGCAGGGGACCCAGTGCACTCACTTAGCCGACTCCATGCAGCACCTTGTTGCGCCAGAACTCCACGCCCTCAGCGTCCAGGCCCTTTGCCCGTGCAGCCTCCTCGACCCGGCTGGCCGCGTCGATCAACGCCTTCTGGCGGATTTCGCCGGCCCATTTCTCTCGCACGATGGAAGAGCGGGTCAGCTCGGCAATGGCCTTGGCCGCCTTGCTGTACAGCGCAATGCGATCGGCTGGGGAAATGCTCTCATCGTCCTGATCGGCCGCTTCCTGGAACTGCAGCAGCGCTTCGAACAGGTCGGTCTGCAGCAGGCCCAGCAGTGCACTGCCGCGCTCGGCGGCATTATCCGGCGCCTGCTCGGCCACCAGCTTCATTGCCTCGGTGCTGGCACTGATCGAGGCCAGGCGGCGCTTGAGCCGCTTGGCGCGTTCGTTGACGGTGGTCTTGCTGATCTCATAGCCCTGCTCGCCGAGCCATTCGGACAGCGAGATGCTGCCGCCGAAGGCATTGGCGACCAGGCGCCGATCCAGCTCGTCGCGCACCTCGGCCGGCAATAGGTCGATCTTGCTCACGGGAGGCATGGGATCACCAGTACTTCGGTGGGCGCGCGATACCCGGCCCGCAGTCGATGCTGTACTCGACAATATCCACACCGTGGCGGGTCAGCTCAGCCGACCACGGCCCCGAAGGGGATTTGGTGATATCGATCAGGCGGCGGGTGTCCAGGTAGTCCAGCTCCCTGCGCACTTCCAAAGCGGTGGCATCCGGATACATGTCCTGGGCGGCGCCGGCCAGGACGGCTTCGCCGATCGGATAGGGGCGAGAGCGATCCAGCACCAGCAGCATCAGCCAGCGCAGCTGCTCCCGGCGCAACTTGCCCAGATCCGGGCCCTGATTTCCGTGACTCACGGCGTGTTCCCCTTGCTTTGCATGTTCGTGATCTTCGAGGCCACTGCATCGAGCTTTGCCTCGATGACGCTCTGCCCGCGGGCATAGTCCTCGCGGCGGACGTATTCCTTCGCAACTTCCAGACGGAAGTCGGTGAGGTGGCTCTCAACCTCGCGCCAGCGCTTGCTGTCGTTGATCAGGATGGCCAACTGCTGATCAGTGCGTTGCTGCAGCTGGTTGACCAGCCAGCGACCACCGGCGATCAGGCCGCCGAGCAGGGTGATGCCGATGCCGGCGAACCACACCAGGTAGAGCGGCTGCACTTCAACGATCATGGGTTGGCCTCGACGGAAGGGTGCTGTCCGGTGAGGACACCGATGACGCGCTGGCAGGCCCGGACGTGGTTGTCGGCGTCGCGTCCGACTCGAACAAGATCGCCCGCGACCTCTGCTCGTAGTTGGGCGCTCGCATCACGTTCGACGGCGCCAGAGACGGCTTGGGACAGGCGAGCGGTGTGGCAGGTGGCGAGGTCGTTGCGCAGCCTGAGATCGCCAGTACGCAGGTCAGCCACAACGGCAGCAGGGACGGACGCGGACGCCTCCCGATCATTTTCATGTTCGTCTCCGATCTGGGCCATCGCCTTGGCCTTGGTGTGCTCGATGCCACGAGCCCTGCGTTCGTCTTCAAGCTGCGATTCAAGCGTGGTCACACGCTGCTGCGCCGTGGCGTCACGAGCCTGCGCATCCAGGGCATTGCCGCGATAGAGAAGTGCTGCGGCAATGGCGACCAGCAGGAGCACCAGCAGCAGGGCGACCGTTGCGGTCAGGGTGCGGACCATCAGTGCCGGCCCTCGCACATCGCACGTTCCGCCGTGCGGCGACGTTCAAGTCCCTTGTAAGGCTTGCCTCCTGCATTGGCCCAGTTGCTCAGCTGGGCGCATGCAAGATCCCAGCGGCCCTGGTTGGCGTACACACGGATCCGCGGCTGCTGGCCGTTGCGCAGGAAGCACAAGCCGTCCTTGACCCCAGCGCCACCGGGACCGACGTTGAAGGCGAACGACGTCAGGGCGGCGGCCTGGTAGTCCGTCATCGGCACCTTGATGCAGCTCTGCACGGTGTTCCAGGCGACGCCGAGGTCCGACTGAAGCAGGCGCTCGCATTCGGCGCGGGTGTAGGTGCGCTGTTCCACCTTGGCCGTATGGCCGTAGCAGACCGTCAGCTTGCCGACTACATCACGGTAGGGCTGGGACGAGTAGCCCTCGAAGGGCTGCACCAAACCGAGCAGCAATGCCAGCATGGTCGCCAACATTCCTCCCGCGATGGGCAGTGCCTTGTTACCGGGTTGCTCTGCTGCCATGCGCCATCTCCAGGGGAAAGATGGCCGACGGGCAGACGAGGATGCCCGTCGGCCAGGTGCGCCAATGCGCGCCAAACCGATGGGCAGAGTTTCAGTTTCTATTGAGCCAGAGTCTTGGGACCGCGGTCCGCATGAGCCACTGCGGCGCGCGTCGAAGAGTGACTCTTATGAGCGTCGAGAGGCAATTGGGACTTTAAAAGGCCAGTGCCCAGGACATCGACGCGCTACACATGGGAAGTCAAATCGGCGGGAGGCTTAGCCCCTTGTCTTCACATACCAGTTGGACTGCCTCCGGAGAGTCGAGGCCCATTACGTGAGCAGTCAACTTTCCATTCATATCGAATAGCAATCCAGTCATTGGGGTGTAACCACCATACGCACCGAAGCCGTTTTTGGAATTCACCAAGCCACAGAATGAACCTTCCCCATCGACCCGGACATTACTGAATCGCGCACTAGAGGCATCCTTAAGCTGAGTTTCAAGTCCAGCCTTAATCGCCGCAAGCTCCTTCTGAGTAGCCTCGCGCGCGCCTCCGCTGGCATGCGCATACGCCGCGATCGCCAAGCAAAAACCGAGCACCAGCTTCTTCTTCAATGCAGGCATTCCACTCTCCTTAGTCAGACGCTGGAGTGCGCCTTCTGCGCACACCTCGTGCAGTGTCGTTTCGAACATCCCGCTGATGAAGTGCCGAAAGGATGTTCAGAACCTCCCGCCGGCTATCGTCAGAAGACGACCAGAAAAGGCTAACCAGCAAGTTGAATTGCTCCAACTCCTCTTCTTTCATGCCGGCCTGAGAAACGCTTCGGCGACCCACCAGCACGTACAGCGGGTCAAGTCCCACTTCCGCCCATCCGGCCAACGCTTCCGCACCCGGAGACGACTCTCCCAGCTCCCAGCGACCTTGCGTCTTTTTAGACGCCCCGACGAGCGCCGCAAAGTCAGTCTGCGAGTACCCCAGCGCGAGCCGTTGCTCACGAAGCCTTTCGCCGATAGTCAAAAATGTCTCCAGAACCCATTGACAAGGGTCATAAATGTCTCCACGATGTGCCCTAGGTAGCCACAATTGACCACAGGGTACTGCAATGAGCCTGAAAACTGGATCAGAGGTCCGGAGACATTTGCTTGCCAGCGGAATTTCCATTTCTGAATGGAGCCGCTCGCATGGCTTCAACCGCCACACCGTTGTCGACCTCCTTCGAGGCAAACGAAAGGGCAACTTCGGCGAAGCCCACTTGGCTGCGATCGCATTGGGCATGAAGGCCGGCCCAAAGGATGGTCAGCGATGAGCGGCTTGGACGAGATTCCGACCCGTGAACTGGAGCTACTGCTCGCTTCAGCCCGCGATCAGTACGCCACCGCCGTGAACAACTGGCAGCGCGCCGTCGAGTCAGACGCGTCTCTGGCCAACACCCTGCCGCTGGCCGGCGCCGTCGACGCAGCCGACCGCCGCGCCGTCCGGATCCTGAAAGAGTTGGCGCGCCGCCAGCAGGACGCTGCGGCATGAGCGAGCAGAGCATCTTCGCCCGCCTGCTGTTCGGCCTCGCTGGGCATAGCCGCTCCGGCCTGCGCCTGAAGCAAATCGCCGATGGCATCGGCGAATCACCCAGCACCACGCTGCGCAACCTGCAGCGCCTGGCCGAGGACGGCCTGGTCGAGCGCTCCCCGTATGACCAAGACAACTGGCGCCTGTCCCCCCGAATTGTCCAGATCGCCTTGGCACATCTCGACGAGGTGCTCCGCGAAGAGCGGCAGCTGGACGACTTCAAGAACCGCTACAGCCGTAGCCCCAACTGATGACGAGGATCGAAATGGCAGAGAAGCAACCCAACAAGCGCGGCGCCAAGCCGCTCGCCCAAGCCGAGTCTGTAACCCCGGAACTGGATACAAGCAATCTGGCCGAGCGCAGCCAGGAGCTGGTCACCCTGGGCGAGCACCAGAGCGAGGTGGTGGACCAGTTCGGTGACGGCCTGCCGTGGCACCCGGACCACTACGAGAACGCCATCCGCAGCGAACTGCGTCGGGGCTGCGAAGCGTTCCTGCGCGCCGGGCGTTACCTCGTCGTTGCCCGGGAATGCGCGGCACACGGGGAATGGGTGGAAATGCTGCAGCGCCTGAATCTTAGCCAGCCGCAGGCTCACAGGATGATCGAGGCAGCACGTCGCATGCTGTTGCTGCCAAATCATTCGCATGCGAATGATTTGATCGCTGCCACCAAAAGCCAGAGCCGCCTGATCGAACTGCTCTCCCTGCCGGAGGAACAGTTCATCGAGCTTGCCGAACAGGGTGAGACCGGTGGTCTGTCGCTCGACGATGTTGAGACGATGTCCCGCGCCGAACTGCGCGCCGCCATCCGCGACGCCCGCGCCGACCTTGAGGCCAAGGATCAGCGCATCACCAAGTTGAGCGACGATCTCAACAAGGCGGAGGAGAAGACGGCAAAAGCTCAGAAGAAGTGGAAGAAGGCCACTCCGGACGAGCAGTCGCAGGAACTGCTGACCCAGCTGGAGCTGGCCGCCTCCCAGGTGCGTCTTGCCATCGCCAGCGGCAGTGAAGAAGCCGGCTTCAGCGGCGCGGTGATCACGCTGATGCAGCACGCCGAGCAACACGACCTCAACGTTGATGAGCAGGTGGCCGGGATCATCGCCAGCCTGATCAACGACCTGCGCCTTGTCCGCGACCATCAGGAGGTGGGCGTCACGGTGATCCATGACCGCCGCCTGGCCGACTGGAAGCGGGAGGGCTGATATGGCCCTCAGCGCCAGCTTGATCGAGCAGGCCGCTGCTGACCTGCTCTGCGCCGGGCACGGCCAGAAGCGCGCCATTGCCGAGCGATACGCCGCCGAATGGGGCTGCAGCGTACAGACGTTGTATCGGCAGGTCTCGAAGCTGACCTGTTCGCTGAAGCCTCGCAAGCGCCGCAGCGATCGGGGCAACTCCGACTGGACCCAGCAGGAACTGGAACTGATTTCCGCTGTATTGCTGGAGTCACGTCGCGGTACTGGCAAGCGCCTGGCCAGCATCGGCGAGGCCATCGACATGCTGCGCGCCAATGGCATGGTGCGCGGCGAGACTGTGGATGCCGCTACCGGCGAGATCCGACTGCTGAGCGAAAGCTCGGCAGCCAAGGCCTTACGCACCAATCGCTTGCACCCTGATCAGCTGTCGGCACCTGCACCGAAGGTTCAGCTGGCCAGCGAACATCCCAACCAGGTGTGGCAGGCCGATCCCAGCCTGTGCGTGCTGTATTACCTCAAGCGCCAGGACGGCCTGCATGCGATGCCGGCAAGCGAGTTCTACAAGAACAAGCCCAAGAACCTGGCGCGCGTCGAGAACGAGCGCGTCTGGCGCTACGTGTTCACCGACCACACCAGCGGCGCCTTCTACGTGGAATACGTGCTGGGCGCCGAGAGCGGCGAGAACCTGTGCCGCACCTTCATCAACGCCATGCAGTACCGCGGTGCGGCTGATCCGTTCTGTGGCGCACCGACGATGGTGATGGTGGACCCTGGCAGCGCCAATACGGGTGCGATGTTCAAGAACCTGTGCGCGGCCCTGGGTATTCGCATCTGGATCAATCAGCCGGGCCAGCCGTGGGCAAAGGGCCAAGTCGAAAAGACCAACGACCTGATCGAACGCAAGTTCGAGCACCGCCTTCGCTTCGACAACGTGCAGAGCTTGGAGCAGCTCAACGCATCGGCGTGGCGTTGGATGCGCAACTTCAATGCCACCGCTCAACACACCCGGCACAAGTCCTCGCGCTACCAGGCGTGGATGACGATCAAGCCCGATCAGCTGCGCCTGGTACCGGCGACCGAGGACTGCATGAAGCTGGCCACCCGCGCTCCGGAACTGCGCAAGGTCAACCCGCTCCTGCGGATCAGCTTCCTGGGCAAGACCTACGACGTGTCGGGCGTGCCGGGCGTGATCGTGGGCCAGAAGCTCACGGTCGCCCGCAATGCCTTCGGTAGCGAGTTCGGTGCGCAGGCGCTGTTCACAGACGATGCTGGCCGCGACACCTGGTACACGATGGAGCCGCTGGAAGCAGACGCATACGGGTTCACCGGTGCGGTGGCGGTCGGCACATACCACGCGCACGCCGACACCCCGGCGGACACAAACCGCAAGCGGGTCGAGCGCCTGGCGATGGATGCCGAGACCGACGAGCAAGCCAAGGCGCAGCGCAAGGCCAAGGCAATGCCGTTCGGTGGCCGTATCGACCCCTACAAGTCGGTGCAGCAGGCGCCGGAGATCCAGCACCTGCCGCGCCGGGGTCATCGCGTCGACGTCGCGGTCCCCGATGTGGTCGAGGCCCCTCGCTTCACGGTCGATTCGGTCACGCCCATCCGCGCGGAATTGCCGCCGCTGAACCACGTGGAAGCGGCTATGCGCCTCAAACCCCTGCTGGAGGCGGCGGGTTCGACCTGGACGGCTGACCACTATGCCCGCACCGCACAGCGCTGGCCGGAAGGCCTGCCTGTGGATCAGGTCGAATCCTGGGCGCAGACCCTGGCAACACCTGAGCGCGGTGCCCTGCGCCTGGTGGAAGGAGGTGCCGCGTGATGGCTTCGCTCGACAGCATCAAGAAAGACGCACGCCTGATCCAGGAACGCGACGGATTCGGTTACTGCCAAGCTCTGGAGATCGCTGCGCGAAAGGCTGGCTTCAACACCTATGCCGCTGCGAAGGCTGCCTTGCAGGGGCGGAGGGCCCGCCCATGACGTTGCGTCTGAAACGCCTGCTCACCGAGGCCGGCATCAAGCAGGGAGACCTGGCCAGCGCTGCAGGCCTGAGCCGTCCGGCCCTCAATGCCCTGATCAACCACGGCCAGCTGCCCACCAGCTGCGACCCGGCAGCGGTGCGCGCTGCCATCAGTTCCTGCCTGACCCAGCACGGCGTGACCGACGCCCACTGGCATGAAAAGGAGGGGCCGACGTGCGGGGTCACGCCAGCCCCAGTTTCCCCACCGCAAGACACCGATAACGACAACGACATTCACGACGAGGAAGATCCCATGCTACTGCGTTTTCAGGCTTTGACTCCACAGGCCAAGCGTCACTTCGGCCTCACCAGCAATCCCTTCGCCGATCCGGCCAGTGCCGAAGAGGTGTTCCTGTCGCCGGATATCCGCTATGTCCGCGAGAGCATGTACCAGGTGGCCCGTCACGGCGGCTTTGCTGCGGTGATCGGCGAAAGTGGCGCTGGCAAGAGCACGCTGCGCGAAGACCTGGTCGATCGCATCCAGCGCGAAGAGCAGGCCGTCATTGTGATCCAGCCCTACGTGCTGGCCAGCGAAGGCAGCGACGCGGTGGGCAAGACCCTGCGCAGCCACCATATCGCCGAGGCGATCATGGCCGCTGTCGCCCCGTTGGCCAAGCCGAAGAGCAGCCCCGAGGCCCGCTTCCGCCAGCTGCACGAATCGCTGCGTGACAGTGCTCGCGCCGGCCACAGCCATGTGCTGGTGATCGAAGAGGCCCACAGCCTGCCGCTGCCGACCCTGAAGCACCTCAAGCGCTTCCGGGAGCTGAAGGACGGCCTGCGCCCGCTGCTGTCGGTGATCCTGATCGGCCAGCCTGAGCTGGGCGTGAAGCTCTCCGAACACAACCCGGAGGTACGCGAGGTTGTGCAGCGAATCGAGATCATCACGCTGCCTCCACTGGACAATGAGCTGGGAGCGTACTTGTCGCACCGTTTCAAGCGTGCCCAGGTGCCGCTGGACAAGGTGGTGGATCAGGGCGCCATCGACGCTCTCCGCACCAAGCTGGTTCCTTCGCGCGGCGCCGGATCGCTGCTGTACCCGCTGGCGGTTCAGAACGCCCTGACCGCTGCGATGAACCGCGCCGCTGACCTGGGCGTGCCGACCGTCACCGCCGACGTCGTGCGGGGGGCGTGAGATGCGCACGGATCTGACCACCTCGCTCAAAACCGCACTCGGTCTTGTCGCTGATGAACGTCATCGGCAGATCGACGAGAAGGGCTATTCCGCCGAACACGACGACGAGCATGCACAGGAGGAGCTCGCAGCGGCTGCAGCCTTCTACCTGCTTCCGTCGTGGATGAACCAGGACGTTGTCAGTGTCGATGCGAACGGTGCGATGGAGATAGCGCCGCTCCAGCAGCTGGTCGCCGGCAGCGCATTCAACCCCAGCGCCTGGGAAGGTCTCAGTCGATTGGAGGATGACCCAGAAGACGACGTTGATATCCGCATCCAGAACGTCGTTCGTGGCCTGGCGCTGGGCACGGCTGAGCTGGAACGGCTGCTGCGTCTTCGCGACGAACAGGAGGGCCGCTGACATGGCGATTCGAACTGAAGGCTGGCCGGCAGTGGAAGCGATGGTGAAGGCGCCGCAGGGCGATGCGTGGCCCTTCGCCACCCAAGCCATCCTGATTCCCTTCGAGATGCAGGACCGACCCGAGCCGATCAACGTGGACATCCTCCAGGTGGTGATCGTGCCGCGCGCCAACTGGGAGCGCATCACCGCGCATGTTCCGGCCGAGGTGCTGCAGCGCGAGGGGGTGGCTCATGGTTGATTACAACGCCTCTGGGCCGCAGTACCTGCGCAGCTTCGCTTTTCACTTGATGCGCGATGCCGAGCTACCTGATCGACAGGTGACGGTGATGCACCGGAATCTGTTCCGTCGCGCCGGCATCGAGTGGCGCGACGGGCAGAGCATGGCTTCGCTGCTGGACAGCCTCAACCTGCAGCAGCTGCGTGCGCTGGTCGACCAGCTGCGCGACGGCGATGACGACGAGGAGGAATGATGGCCGTTCCTACCCTCCAGCGTTGCCTCGGCCAAGTGTGCAACCGCAAGCGCCACAGCGCCCAGCACCCCCAACGGAAGAAGTCCATCGGGGTGCTGGTGCACGACCGCCACATGTTCCCAACGGCGTCGCGAGTGGGAACGGTCCAAGTGCAGGACCCTGAAACCAGGCGTGAGTACCTGGTCGAGGTGTGGATCCACAGCGGCGTGATGGTGATCTCGCACAGCACCGGCAAGCGCTGGCTGCTGGAACTGGACGAGATTCTCGACCTGGCCATCGCCGCCGGCATTGATCGGGGGGCCATCTGACATGCAGCTGGCCCTGCTACCGCAAGAGCTGTCCCCACAGACGGTGCTTTTGCAGCTGCAGGGCCGTCGCGGCGCCGTCAACGGCATCACTGCCCGCGACCTGGTGCAGCAGATCACTTCACGTACCAGCACCGCCGACGAGCGCCGCCTGCGCCAGATCATCGAGCAGCTGCGGCGCGAGGGGCACCCGATCTGCGCCCACCCGGCTCACGGCTACCACCTGGCCGCCAGTGCGGCCGAACTGGACCGCGCCTGCACCTTCCTGGTCGGGCGCGCCATGACCTCCCTGGAGCAGGTCAGCGCGATGAAGCGCGTTGCGCTCCCGGATCTGTACGGACAACTCGGGCTGGACAAGCCCGCTACCGACGAGGAATCCAACCATGAACCATGAACGCAATTCCGACGTGCTGTATGCCGCCGCCAACACGGCACGCGAGCTGGAGAACAGCGGCATCGAGATCCTGGGCCTGCACAGCAATGGCCGTCGCGCGGTGCTGATTCTGGACCGCCCTCCCACGATGGTGGGTGGCCACCTCAAGCGCCGCCAGCCCAACGGCAGCGGCGGGCAGGACCGCGTGATGGCCGCTGAGTACCAGGGCGTGCAGCTGGAGTGGACCCAGCGTCCTCCGATGCTGCGGGAGGTGGCTCATGGCTGAGCGCGGCCAGTTCCTGGTGGTCCCTGCTGAGTGGGTGGGTGGCGACACCTTCACCGACTCGGACAAGGCGATCGAAGACGCCCAGGCCCGTAGCAAGGTCGACGGCAAGCACCGCGCGGTGGTTTGCGTGGTCGCTCGCACTACGCCCAGCCCTGCACCGGTCATCGTGCTGACGCGTACGGAAGCCGGCATCACGCAGCCGCAGGTTGTTCAGCCATGAGCGCCGTCCCCAGCGTCGCAATGCAGCACGCTATCGCCCTGTCACTGGGCGCCAGCGTGGTCCGTTCTGCGGATCTGATCGATCGGGTGATGGAGCACGGCTTCCATTACCGCGGCTATGTGTCCAACGCGGTCGCCAAGGCGGTGCGGTGCGGAATGATCCTGCGCGTCGGCGAAGGGCTGGCCCGCAACTACCGCCTCAACCCCGACTGGAAGATCGACCAAGCGGCGTTGGCTGCCGCGCAGGCGCAGCGTGTGCGTGGTACCCGGCCGGGTATGACAGGGGCGCAGAAGGCCCGGTCTGCTGCTGGGGGCTACGAAGGTCCCGCCTTCGACAAAGGCCCGCTGACGCCCTCCATCGGCACCGTGTGCCAGTCCCAGGAGGATCTGGAAGGTGAGTTACCGCCTTACCTCGGTGGTCGCCTGGTCGATTCGTTGCACAACCACTTCGATCGCATCTTCGGCGGGGTGGAGTGATGGCTCGCACCGGCCGCCGGCGCTACGACCACCTGTGCGCGATGCGCTTTGCGCTGTGGGCTCGTATGCAGAACCCGCGCCAGCTCACCCCGCAGCGCATTTCCGGCCTGCTCAGGATCTCGCTGGATGCCGCCCGCCGCTGGCGAGCCGGCTGGTTCACCGCCAACAGCCCTATCCATGTCGAAGGCGTCCCCGACGTCCTTCGGCCCACTCAACCGTTTGTCACCCCCGCCGCCCAAGGAGGCGCCCAATGACCCCATCCATTCCCGAAGGC